>NZ_JBQTCX010000092.1:0-200 GCF_052663115.1 Niallia yueguangensis | reverse complement strand
TGTTTAATGTGAAAAAACAAAAAAACCAAATCATAGCTACATTACGAAAGGAGCTAGTCATTATGAAGGATACCACAAAATTTGTAGGTTTAGACGTATCAAAAGAAAAAATTGCAGTCGCTATTGCTGAAGAGGGTCGAGGAGAGCCTAGATACTTTGGAATGATTCCTCATACACCCGAAGCAGTTAGAAAATTAGTG
>NZ_JBQTCX010000091.1:0-209 GCF_052663115.1 Niallia yueguangensis | reverse complement strand
TAGAAGATAAGAAAATTTTTGAACTTAGATGAGTGTCTAGCGCCTTGCTTATGTTATCATTCAACGTTGTTCTATCAAAATGTGCCGCTTGAGTCTATTTCTATATGGTGGGTGTTTTCACCAGTTCAGCGACAGCAACTAATTGAATCAAACGGCTTGATTGAAGTGGAAGGTGCGAGACTCCTGTGGGATTAGCGGGTTAGATGAGA
>NZ_JBQTCX010000090.1:0-216 GCF_052663115.1 Niallia yueguangensis | reverse complement strand
TGTTGTAACTGGACAAACAAAAATCGATTACTCTATTCTTATTTCTTCATATGATTTAGTTTTGAGAGAACAAAACTCTAATAAAATAATAGTCTGGTGGCGATAGCGAGAAGGTCACACCCGTTCCCATACCGAACACGGAAGTTAAGCTTCTCAGCGCCGATGGTAGTTGGGGGCTCTCCCCCTGTGAGAGTAGGACGTCGCCAGGCAAAAAAA
>NZ_JBQTCX010000089.1:0-240 GCF_052663115.1 Niallia yueguangensis | reverse complement strand
ATAAAATGGTACCTGTAGTTAGGACACTTGAAAAAGAGTGTTTTATCTACAGGTATTTTTTTATATACTTGAATTTCAGACTATGGGGATTAGGGGACAACATGAGTAAAATAACTTTTTCAACTAAAGAGATAAAAACACTTCAAAAGAATCCAAATGTACACCGTGTCAGCGAGCGGTCTATTACCTATACTGACGATTTTAAAAATAGATTTATAGATGCATATCTAGCCGGCAAAC
>NZ_JBQTCX010000088.1:0-259 GCF_052663115.1 Niallia yueguangensis | reverse complement strand
TTTTCAGATTGTATTATTATATTTTAAGCTTATGAATAGTCAATCTACTGATTATAAGAAGTATAATCAAGATGGAAAATCGGTTGCTGTGGTAAATTCGAGGGAATTTATTCTATCGTGCTCTACCAATTGGGCTATACCGGTATTTTCAAAAAGCTTGTCTATTTATTATTAATATATTATGGTGGAGGATGACGGGATCGAACCGCCGACCCTCTGCTTGTAAGGCAGATGCTCTCCCAGCTGAGCTAATCCTCCA
>NZ_JBQTCX010000087.1:0-271 GCF_052663115.1 Niallia yueguangensis | reverse complement strand
TGCCGGTGTAGCTCAATTGGTAGAGCAACTGACTTGTAATCAGTAGGTTGGGGGTTCAAGTCCTCTCGCCGGCACCATTTGTAAGTGAGCCATTAGCTCAGTTGGTAGAGCATCTGACTTTTAATCAGAGGGTCGGAGGTTCGAATCCTCCATGGCTCACCATTTATATAATCTTATTATGCGGGTGTGGCGGAATTGGCAGACGCACTAGACTTAGGATCTAGCGCCGCAAGGCGTGGGGGTTCGACTCCCTTCACCCGCACCATTACAA
>NZ_JBQTCX010000086.1:0-291 GCF_052663115.1 Niallia yueguangensis | reverse complement strand
GTTGTTTCGGCTGAAAATAAACTTCACATCTCTTGGTCAGCTCTTTCGCTCTGCTCCTCACGTACTGTCGTACGCTCCGGTGCTCGCTTAGTCGCTTCCTTGACCTGTTCGTTTCTTTTCACCCTCAAGTCTTCGATAATAGTTTGGCTTTAAAAAGCTTCACTTTATCTAAATTTGAAACTCTATAATAGAGAATCTAAGATGGCGATTACTCGGTTTCTTTCTTGGTTCTTACATTTATATAATCTAGTTTTCAAGGAACAATTATGGTTAAAGATAAACTTTAACCTG
>NZ_JBQTCX010000085.1:0-305 GCF_052663115.1 Niallia yueguangensis | reverse complement strand
ACTTCCTATCCCGAAAAGGCCGTTATAACAAATGCAAAAGAACATGACCATGGTCAGCTTGAAATCATGGTGGATGACAAGGAATGCATGTATGTGTTTGACCGTGGGTACCTAGATTACGAGCGCTTTGATCGCATGACTGATGATGGCTACTTCTTTCTTACAAGGTTACGGAAAAACGCTGTCATACGGGAGGTTTATAACTTTAAACTTCCGGACAATACAGCTGTTTTATCGGATCAAATGGTGTTGATTGGGACAACACAAAACCGTGCTGAAAATTACTTTCGCCTTTTAAAAGTAAT
>NZ_JBQTCX010000084.1:0-309 GCF_052663115.1 Niallia yueguangensis | reverse complement strand
TTTCAAACATAAAGAATATAGAAATTGGGTACACATACATGGGTGGACTGAAAGTCCGAATGAAATGATTGATTTTACCAGTTTCCATAATGAAATTCCACATGATGCAGCCGAAAAAATAAGGGATAGTAAGAATATACTTTCTTATCAAGAATTTAAAGAGTTAGTACAAAGTATTAGAAAAAATTATCCGATAATTCAACCATTAGGAGAATATGATTGGTTTGTTGATAATGGAGTGGGAGAATATAATGATATAAAACTTTATGGAATAGAATTTGCTAAAAGAATTTCAAAGCCTTATGAAGT
>NZ_JBQTCX010000083.1:0-311 GCF_052663115.1 Niallia yueguangensis | reverse complement strand
CTTATCTACAGTATTACCAACAAAAGATTGATAGAATGCACCTTTTATCTTTATGTACATGTATGCCAAGATAAGTGGTTAAGGACTTGACATGGAGCCTCCGTGGGTACGATTGGTCATGAAAGGCTGAAGCAGTTGTTTCATCAGGCATTCGAGCCTATCATACCCACCACTCCAAGTAAAGTCCTATCTTTGTGTACGTTGAAAACTATAAATAATTACTGTAGATAATGCTTCCACAAAGATAGAAAATTACCATTTTTGTTATCATAAAATACGTTGAATACGGTGGAAAAACATACTGTAGATAA
>NZ_JBQTCX010000082.1:0-321 GCF_052663115.1 Niallia yueguangensis | reverse complement strand
TATATTTTTTAAAAATAAAAGGATTTCGAAAATTTACTTCAAAGAGAAAACATCTTGAAAAAAATCAGATTGAAGGTTAAGGCAGAATATAAATACAGAAAATAATTTATTAATAAGGCTCAGTAGCTCAGTTGGTAGAGCAAAGGACTGAAAATCCTTGTGTCGGCGGTTCGATTCCGTCCTGAGCCACCTTTAACAATATAAATAAACCTTAATTAATACTATGGCGGATATGGCGAAGTGGTTAACGCATCGGATTGTGGCTCCGACATTCGTGGGTTCGATTCCCATTATTCGCCCCATTAATTAAAATATAAATAT
>NZ_JBQTCX010000081.1:0-325 GCF_052663115.1 Niallia yueguangensis | reverse complement strand
GGGTGAAAAGAAACGAACAGGTCAAGGAAGCGACTGAGTGAGCACCGGAGCGTACAAGGTACGTGAGGAGCAGAGCGAAGAAGCTGACGAAGAGATGTGAAGTTTATTTTCAGCCGTAATTGTTCCTTGAAAACTAGATTATGATATATGTAAGAACCAAGAAAGAAACCGAGTAATCGCCATCTTAGATTCTCTATTTATAGTAGATAGTAGTCAAATACCATCTACCTAATAGCAGAAAACATGAGAGCAATGAGAAGCGAGTAGGTCAAGGAAGCGACCGAACGAGCACCGGAGGAGCGTACGATAGTACGTGAGGAGCAGA
>NZ_JBQTCX010000080.1:0-350 GCF_052663115.1 Niallia yueguangensis | reverse complement strand
ACATTAATCCCCATCGTATCGGCTGCCATTGGATGTTCTCCAACGGAACGCAGCCGAAGTCCAAACGGTGTTTTATACATAACAAACCAAGCGATAACTGCGACAATAATCGCTAAATACGAAGTCCAGTATGTATTAGTAAAAAACAGCTCGCCTATAACAGGAATATCTTTTAAAACTGGAATATCGACTTTTTTAAAACTATATTGAATCGTACCAGTTTGTCCTTTTCCATAAATTAATTTCACTAAAAACAGCGCAAGACCTGCGGCTAATAAATTGATTGCCACTCCAGAAACGGTTTGATCGGCGCGAAATGTAATCGATGCAACCGCATGCAAAGCAGAAAA
>NZ_JBQTCX010000079.1:0-363 GCF_052663115.1 Niallia yueguangensis | reverse complement strand
AAAATGCGTTATATCGGTGTGATTATTTCAGGAGCACTTGGCGGAATTGGCGGCGGCGTGTTTGCCCAGTCGATTACGAATGATTTTACTCATGCAACCATCAGTGGACAAGGCTTTATGGCACTTGCTGCTTTGATTTTTGGGAAATGGAATCCTTTAGGTGCGATGGGAGCGGCTCTTTTCTTTGGATTTGCCCAAAGTTTAAGTATTGTCGGCGGAGATTTCCCATTATTAGAAAATGTACCAAAAGTATATTTATTAATTGCACCATATGTGCTAACGATCATTGCATTAACCGGATTTATCGGACGTGCCGACGCTCCGAAAGCGGTTGGTATTCCTTATATTAAGGGAAGTAGATAA
>NZ_JBQTCX010000078.1:0-368 GCF_052663115.1 Niallia yueguangensis | reverse complement strand
CCCCGCACCATTTTCTCCAAGCAGTGCATGGATTTCTCCTTTTTTGACTTGAAGTGTGATATTATCATTGGCAACAATTCCAGGGAATTCTTTGCGAATATTTAACATCTCAATTACATATTCCATCATTTTCACTCCTTTACATATACGAAAAAAACATAAACAGCCATATGTAATTAATAATTAGTTGTAAAAAAACAATAACTATTATTTCTTTTTTCGATTACTTCACCGATATAAAATTTTTATAAAAAATAGAATTCCCATTCTATTTTTTAGCAAAAATTCTAAATCTAATCAAAAAAAAAGAAATAAGTGTTTGCAAAGCAAATCACTTATTCCTGTCAAAATCAAAATGCCAATAATCC
>NZ_JBQTCX010000077.1:0-369 GCF_052663115.1 Niallia yueguangensis | reverse complement strand
TACTTCGACCAATGATAAGCTTCGTATCTCTTCGTCAGCTCTCTCACTCCGCTCCTCACGTACTATCGTACGCTCCGGTGCTCGTTCGGTCGCTTCCTTGACCTACTCGCTTCTCATTGCTCTCATGTTTTCTGCTATTAGATAGATGGTATTTGACTACTATCTACTATTAATAGAGAATCTAAGATGGCGATTACTCGGTTTCTTTCTTGGTTCTTACTATTATCATAATCTAGTTTTCAAGGAACAATTACGGCTAAAAATAAACTTCACATCTCTTCGTCAGCTTCTTCGCTCTGCTCCTCACGTACCTTGTACGCTCCGGTGCTCACTCAGTCGCTTCCTTGACCTGTTCGTTTCTTTTCACCT
>NZ_JBQTCX010000076.1:0-388 GCF_052663115.1 Niallia yueguangensis | reverse complement strand
ATCCATTTGGAAATTTATTTACAATTAGACTTGTGCAACGACGACAATTTACTTATTAAGGAATGGCTTTTCCTTCAATTTTTCGAAGCCAAATATGCGCTGGTTTCCACAGTGCAGCCCTTAAATAACGGCTAATCTGTAAGGTCTTTCGCTTACTTTTTGTCTCGATCTGAACGAGAACATGTAGGCAAAAAACGATTAATGCTATAAATACTTGATTTTGAATCGCCCATTCGCTTTGACCATAGAACTTTTTTATGCTGAGATGTTGTTTAATCCATTTGAAAAACAGCTCAATTGCCCAGCGAGATTTATACATCTCTGATATTTCTTCGGCGTTCAAATCAAAACGATTTGTAATTAAATGAAGTTCATGCCCTTTTGAATC
>NZ_JBQTCX010000075.1:0-390 GCF_052663115.1 Niallia yueguangensis | reverse complement strand
TTATGGTGGAGGATGACGGGATCGAACCGCCGACCCTCTGCTTGTAAGGCAGATGCTCTCCCAGCTGAGCTAATCCTCCGAATTAAATGATTTTATATATAAATGGTGACCCATACGGGATTCGAACCCGTGTTACCGCCGTGAAAGGGCGGTGTCTTAACCGCTTGACCAATGGGCCTTAATGATGTTTTCATTTATGGCAAGTGTTTAAATGGCGGAGAGCAAGGGATTTGAACCCTTGAGACAGGGTTACCCGCCTACACGATTTCCAATCGTGCTCCTTCGGCCACTCGGACAGCTCTCCATAATGGCTCCGCAGGTAGGATTCGAACCTACGACCGTTCGGTTAACAGCCGAATGCTCTACCACTGAGCTACTGCGGAATAATTA
>NZ_JBQTCX010000074.1:0-396 GCF_052663115.1 Niallia yueguangensis | reverse complement strand
TATAATGTTATAAATTGAAGCGATACCGGATTTTAGCCCGAGAAAAGATGTTACAGACCTCTTGATTACCACTTAGCTATTGACTGGGCTAGCTGGATTCGAACCAACGAGTGACGGAGTCAAAGTCCGTTGCCTTACCGCTTGGCTATAGCCCAATGAAAAGAAAATATATTATGGGGCGATTGATGGGAATCGAACCCACGAATGTCGGAGCCACAATCCGATGCGTTAACCACTTCGCCACAACCGCCATAATTTTTTTCGTGGCAGGGGTAGTAGGAATCGAACCCACACCGGAGGTTTTGGAGACCTCTGTTCTACCTTTAAACTATACCCCTTCATTAAAAAACAAAAGGTATACTTTGCTCTATCAACTGAGCCATAATTTATATTTTA
>NZ_JBQTCX010000073.1:0-421 GCF_052663115.1 Niallia yueguangensis | reverse complement strand
AAAATAAGTTCATAGTCGCCATATACGATAATTTCATGTTCTTTACGCAGCTTAATTAGTTTCTTGTAATACTGAAAAACGGAATTAGGGTCTTTTATTGCTTTTTCAGCATTAATTTCTGTATAGTTTGGATTTACATTTATCCATGGTGTTCCTGTTGTAAAACCTGCATTAGTGGAATCATCCCACTGAAAAGGAGTTCTTGCATTGTCCCGTCCTCTCACATAAATTGATTCCATCAAGGATTCGTGGGAGGCGCCTTCTGCTATTTTCTCCTTATACATATTCAACGATTCAATATCCTTATACTCATCAATACTTTCAAAATGAACATTTGTCATTCCAAGCTCTTCTCCTTGATATATATAAGGAGTTCCCTGCATCATATGTATAAATGTTGCTAGCATTTTTGCTGATTCAA
>NZ_JBQTCX010000072.1:0-428 GCF_052663115.1 Niallia yueguangensis | reverse complement strand
TTAGCATATTGAATGAGACAGGAATAAGTGGTTTGCATAGCAAACGCTTATTCCGTTTTTTTTTGATAAAATTATTAGAATTTTTACTAAAAAATAGAACGGTTTTTCTGTTTTTTATGAAAAATTTTAAACCGAGTATAAAAATAACAAGAAATGCTCTGATAAAACATTGGAATAGGTAGAGCATCCATATACTACTAAATAAATTTTCGCAAAAGTAATAAGGCAGTTTTTGATTAAGGAGGATGTAGTGAATACTAGCTGGAGTTTATTGTTTACGTATTGAAGAAGGAGTGAAAATGATGGAATATGTAATTGAGATGTTAAATATTCGCAAAGAATTCCCTGGAATTGTTGCCAATGATAATATAACACTTCAAGTCAAAAAAGGAGAAATCCATGCACTGCTTGGAGAAAATGGTGCGGGT
>NZ_JBQTCX010000071.1:0-431 GCF_052663115.1 Niallia yueguangensis | reverse complement strand
CCGATACTCTGTATCATTTCCATATCGGGAAACTTGACGAGGGACATCATGATTGCTTAAGAAAAGAGAATTCCATCCTTTTCCGTTTAACTCCGTCTGCCACTTAGATAATGTTTTTTTCATAAATGAAAGGGCTATTGGAGATGTGTCCCATTTTCCACCTAGTCCAATGCCAAATACATGTTCAAATTGAAAAACCATATTCAGCTCATTCCGATTTTCATTCGTATATAAGGCAACATCATCTGTTGTAACAGCAGGCATTTCTCCAACCGTCATAATATCGTATTTAGAAAGAACTTCCCGATTCATCTCTTGTAAATATTCATGAATACGCGGACCATTCAAGAAATACTGACCGCCTGAAGCATATTTTGCCCCTTCAGGATTTGGAGCATCTGGAAAATCGGAAACTTTTGAAAGTAAATTAA
>NZ_JBQTCX010000070.1:0-471 GCF_052663115.1 Niallia yueguangensis | reverse complement strand
GGGCAACTTTAAGAAGAGAAGCAATTTTGAGCTTCTTGACTTTGTTGTCCTACTAGCCTTTATGGCTAAATTATCTCCTTTCTTTAGCTTACTAACCTAACCTCCAATCTTAGAATGGCTGTCAAGTGCTTTCCTTGACTGCTATTCTAAGATTGGAGATACTACTTTAAGCTAAAGAAAAATAATTACCTGTCACTCCTTCCTAATATTTATTTGAATAGTATAGTAAGAACACGGCACGAAGGCAAAAATCTCTACTGCGGTTAGCATTCTGATATTCGTGGATTTTCACATTTTATCTTTCCGTATAAAGGACTTTCCACTAACTCGTTACGTGCGTTAACCTAATTAAGATATAGCACAGAGGAGGCACGTGGGTTTTCCTTTCCGGTATTACTCTTTGCCTTCGAGCCCTATTCTCATTTATCTATTTTTACATTCATTCCATTCCTTTAGTATCCATGTTTTTTT
>NZ_JBQTCX010000069.1:0-478 GCF_052663115.1 Niallia yueguangensis | reverse complement strand
ATGGCTTATTTGTCAACCGTAAAAGACGCATCCACTAATGAAATCCTAGCTTACCATGTGTCTGATCGCATCACTTTGGACATCGCAACCCAGACGATCCAAAAATTGATGAACAATAAGAAAGTTACGCTCCATAAAGATGCCTTTATCCACTCAGATCAGGGAAGCCACTACACAAGCCCACGATACCAGAAGTTATTAAAAAAATATGGTTTGGGCCAGTCTATGTCACGGAGAGGTAACTGTTGGGATAATGCCCCACAGGAGTCATTCTTTGGCCACCTGAAGGATGATGTCGATTACCAATCGGCAAAAAACTTGAAGGAATTAAAGTCGAAAATAAATCATTACATGGTTTACTATAACAATTACCGCTATCAGTGGAATTTAAAAAAGATGACCCCTATTCAATATAGGAATCATCTTCTAGCTGCTTAATCTCTTTTTTTATTGTGTCCTTGACATAGGTGCCAGTTTA
>NZ_JBQTCX010000068.1:0-508 GCF_052663115.1 Niallia yueguangensis | reverse complement strand
TGTCGTTTTAAGAGGACTACTACGTCTTGAAAGTCATTCGCACTAAAGAGTTGCCTCTCCATGCAGAGTGTTAATGAATCATCAAGTACTTCCACTGTTCCTAGTTGCATACACTTTTTTATCAAACTTAACTGATCCCGAAGGTATCGTGGATACCTTTTTCGCAACTCATTTAAGTAGATTTTTGCTTTTCCTTTGTCTGTAAAGTATTCGCTAACGAACTCAATAAGTTCGTTTATTCCCTTCGACCTATCACGTTGATGGGATCTGTTTTGAATAAGTTTTCCTTTATCAGAACAAATAGAATGTGTGGCCAGTATTTCCCCTGACTCTTGGAAATAGATCACTAATTTATTTTCCTCGGTCTCATAAATATGTACTTCTGGATACTTTTGAAACGTTCCTAACGGAACAGAATACCGGTTCGAAAGGTACATGATTGTATTGTCCTTTCGAACACTTCTTGTTATACTTGGTTTGTGAATATGATTTTGTAAGTTGACCTGTC
>NZ_JBQTCX010000067.1:0-548 GCF_052663115.1 Niallia yueguangensis | reverse complement strand
ACCAAAAATATGCATAATATATGCATATTTTTTTGTATAATTTTATAAAAAGTAATAGCCAAATTATATTAAAAAAAAATTATTTTTTATTGACAAATATTTAATAGATTTTATATAATATTACTTGTCGCTAATTGAATAAATGTTTTATTGATACTTTCATAGCGTAAGATTCGTACTAACTTATTTAATAGAAGGCCCATTGGTCAAGCGGTTAAGACACCGCCCTTTCACGGCGGTAACACGGGTTCGAATCCCGTATGGGTCACCAAATGGAGGATTAGCTCAGCTGGGAGAGCATCTGCCTTACAAGCAGAGGGTCGGCGGTTCGATCCCGTCATCCTCCACCATATTTATTAATCAAACTGTATAAAATTGCCGGTGTAGCTCAATTGGTAGAGCAACTGACTTGTAATCAGTAGGTTGGGGGTTCAAGTCCTCTCGCCGGCACCATTTAAAATGAGCCATTAGCTCAGTTGGTAGAGCATCTGACTTTTAATCAGAGGGTCGGAGGTTCGAATCCTCCATGGCTCATCACTTAAAAATAT
>NZ_JBQTCX010000066.1:0-568 GCF_052663115.1 Niallia yueguangensis | reverse complement strand
ACAACAAGATGCTCATTTTGCGATTGTAGATTCCGTAGTTAAACAACCGAACGTTGCAAGTATCACTTTTAAAGAACAAGAAGGTGCTTTCTTAGCTGGTCTTGTTGCAGGAAAAGCAACAAAATCTAATAAAATCGGCTTTATCGGCGGGATGGAAAATGAAATTATTTGGCATTTTGAAGCTGGATTTGTTGATGGTGTAAAGGCTGCCAATCCAAAAGCGAAAGTAGATGTACAATATGCTGGTGCTTTCACGAAACCAGAAATCGGGAAAACAATCGCTAATAAAATGTATTCTTCAGGCGCTGATGTAGTATTCCATGCTTCAGGTGGAACTGGTGCTGGTTTATTTACCGAGGCTCGTGAATTAAAAGAAAAAGATCCTTCTAAATACATTTGGGCAATCGGAGTAGACTCTGATCAATCTCCTGAAGGTGTAGTTGGAGAGCATAATGTAGTGTTAACATCTGCACTAAAAGGTGTTTCTACAGCAGTAAAAGATGTTACGACAAAAGCAAAAGATGGCAATTTCCCTGGTGGACAATCACTTGTATATGGTTTAAAAGAA
>NZ_JBQTCX010000065.1:0-568 GCF_052663115.1 Niallia yueguangensis | reverse complement strand
GCAAAAAGATGCTCATTTTGCGATTGTAGATTCCGTAGTTAAACAACCGAACGTTGCAAGTATCACTTTTAAAGAACAAGAAGGTGCTTTCTTAGCTGGTCTTGCTGCAGGTAAAGCAACAAAATCTAATAAAATCGGCTTTATCGGCGGGATGGAAAATGAAATTATTTGGCATTTTGAAGCTGGATTTGTTGATGGTGTTAAGGCTGCCAATCCAAAAGCAAAAGTAGATGTACAATATGCTGGTGCTTTCACGAAACCAGAAATCGGTAAAACAATTGCTAATAAAATGTATTCTTCAGGCGCTGATGTAGTATTCCATGCTTCTGGAGGAACAGGTGCTGGTTTATTTACCGAGGCTCGTGAATTAAAAGAAAAAGATCCTTCGAAATACATTTGGGCAATCGGAGTAGACTCTGATCAATCTCCGGAAGGTGTAGTTGGAGAGCATAATGTAGTGTTAACATCTGCATTAAAAGGTGTTTCTACAGCAGTAAAAGATGTTACGACAAAAGCAAAAGATGGCAATTTCCCTGGTGGAGAATCACTTGTATATGGTTTAAAAGAG
>NZ_JBQTCX010000064.1:0-617 GCF_052663115.1 Niallia yueguangensis | reverse complement strand
CCTTTTTCCATAAAGACTAGACGCAAATGCAATTTAACTCCCGCCTTTGTTTTGCGGAATTTTGCCCATTTATGATTCGTCAAATTGAGTGGCAATGTGCTTGAATCGATAATTTTTACAGGCATGATAAGTTTTGTATAGTGTGTTTTGGCATGAATTTGTGCGACTAAATCAAGGAAAAGCCTTTGGAATAGATCTGGATTCATGCCATTCAATCGGCGTGAGAGCTGAGAAATACTAATTGAATCGAGATCAATGCCTTTCTGCAATAGGTCATCGAAAAGACAATCGCTTAGCGCATGTAGACTTTCGATTTCTTCTAGCTGCGCAAAAAGTAATAATTTCAGGAATGATTCTGCCGTTAATTTTTTCGTATAGTAATCTAATTTCAACGTTTTCACCTGTTCCTCAAGTAATTGAAGATTTATTGGTAAAAACCATTGTCCAAATGAAGTTTTTCGTGTAATCTTGTCCATGAGATTGGTCCTTTTTAGTGGATTTGGACGGGTTGCCACCTGACTTTATCCATTATAAAGGACTTTTTCTTTGCACAAAATAATAAAATTGAACATTTTGAGTATTTTTAATAGTCAAATTAAATTAATGCAACACTAGTG
>NZ_JBQTCX010000063.1:0-699 GCF_052663115.1 Niallia yueguangensis | reverse complement strand
GAAAGAGCATAAAATTTTTGGGGCCTTAGCTCAGCTGGGAGAGCGCCTGCCTTGCACGCAGGAGGTCAGCGGTTCGATCCCGCTAGGCTCCACCAAATTTAAATAAAAAAACAATGAATTATGGCGGCGTAGCTCAGCTGGCTAGAGCGTACGGTTCATACCCGTGAGGTCGGGGGTTCGATCCCCTCTGCCGCTACTATATGATTTTATAATAAATTTTCATTCGGACCTTTAGCTCAGTTGGTTAGAGCAACGAGGAAGTGCATCATGATTAATCTTCAAGTTGTACTCATTGAATAGCTTCTAGAATAATCCTACTGAGATGTGGACAGACGTTTTAAAGCAAAACAAAATATTATTATTTACTTGATTTGGACCTTTAGCTCAGTTGGTTAGAGCAGACGGCTCATAACCGTCCGGTCGTAGGTTCGAGTCCTACAAGGTCCACATATATCAAGGAGGAATACCCAAGTCCGGCTGAAGGGATCGGTCTTGAAAACCGACAGGCGGGTCAAACCGCGCAGGGGTTCGAATCCCCTTTCCTCCTCCATTAATTAAATTATTTCATAGTGGAGCAACGAGCTTTACTTCAGTGAATATACATCGAGTTGTACCGATTGAACTGCTTCTTGAATAGACATTCTGAAAATCGGGACAGTAGACAGTAGAAAAACTGCATGAACAAATTTATTTAAATAT
>NZ_JBQTCX010000062.1:0-727 GCF_052663115.1 Niallia yueguangensis | reverse complement strand
CCCTCGTCAGATATTTGTGGAGAACGGCTTCGATGTGGACGTTATAGGAATAAAACGAATCGAACAGTCAGCCTGTAGGTGGAAGAAAGCTTATGAAAAGAATGGATTGATAGGGCTTACTGATTCGAGGAAAACGGCTTCCGGCAGACCTTTGAAACGAGAACTTACACCGTTCGAAGTGATTGAAAGGCAAAAGGCAAGAATTGAATTGTTGGAAGGACAAGTGGAGTTGTTAAAAAAGCTAGAAACGACAGAAAGGAGGCTGCTAAACGCAAGCGAAAATCTAAATCCGAATAGAGCCTATCAATTGATTCAGGAGACCATAGAACAAAATGGATTTAAGGGGATGACCAGGTATTTTTGTGACCTACTAGGGGTCTCCCGGTCTGGATATTATAGCTTCCTAAAGGCTTCCTCTATCCGAGAAGCAAGGGAGAAATTGGACTTGGAAGCGAAGGAAATCGTTTTAAAGGCCTTCGATCGGCAAGGATATAAGAAAGGTTCACGCTCCATTAAAATGATATTGGAGAATGATTTTAACATAATCTTTAGCCGTAAAAAGATCCAAAGAATTATGAAGAAATATGGAATCGTCTGTCCTCACAGGAGACCAAATCCTTATAAAAGGATCGCTAAAGCGACAAAAGAGCATCAGGTTGTCCCTAACAAATTAAACAGGGAATTTAAGCAAGGAATACCTGGAAAAGTTTTACTGACAGATATCACA
>NZ_JBQTCX010000061.1:0-734 GCF_052663115.1 Niallia yueguangensis | reverse complement strand
GTATAATAGATTTCGCCAAAAGCACCGTTCCATAAAGCGATATAGGCATCTACTGGGCTATATCCGGTAGCCAGCATAATAATGGTTCCTACTAGTATGCCAAGCAGAACGGATACGATAGGAATACTAATTTTCTTTACTGTATTAGACATTTTTCTCCACACCTACTTTATTGTCATTCGATCCTGCCATTAATAATCCTAATTCTTGTTCTGTTGTTTCTTTCGGATTAACGATAGCAATAATTTCCCCTTCAAAAATAACGGCAATTCGATCACTTACATTTAATATTTCATCTAGTTCAAACGATAGAAGCAGGACGCCTTTGCCTTTATCTCTCTGTTCAATTAAACGTTTATGGATAAACTCAATTGCCCCAACATCCAGACCACGAGTTGGCTGTGCCGCGATTAATACATCCGGATTTCGGTCTACTTCACGGCCGATGATTGCTTTTTGCTGATTTCCACCAGAAAGAGCACGTGCAGGCGTATGAATGCCAGGTGTTCTCACATCATACTCTTCAATTAATGTTTTCGCTTTTTTATCAATTTCTTTCTGATTTAAAAAGCCATTTTTCGAGAAAGGTGGTTGATAATACGTTTGCAAGACGATATTTTGGCCAATTGGAAAGTCTAACACTAACCCGTGCTTATGGCGATCCTGTGGAATATGCCCTAACCCGCTTTCCGTTATTTTACGCGGGGATAATACACTGATTTCTTTCCCATTTA
>NZ_JBQTCX010000060.1:0-744 GCF_052663115.1 Niallia yueguangensis | reverse complement strand
TTAATTGTTTATCAAATGGAGGAGGAAAGGGGATTCGAACCCCTGCGCGGTTTGACCCGCCTGTCGGTTTTCAAGACCGATCCCTTCAGCCGGACTTGGGTATTCCTCCTCGATAAATGGTGGACCTTGTAGGACTCGAACCTACGACCGGACGGTTATGAGCCGTCTGCTCTAACCAACTGAGCTAAAGGTCCAAATAAAGTAAATGTCAATATTTTGTTTTGCTTTAAAATGTCTGTCCTCATCTCAGTAGGATTATTCAAGAAGCTATTCGATGAGTACAACTCGAAGATTATTCATGATGTACTTCCTCGTTGCTCTAACCAACTGAGCTAAAGGTCCAAATAAAAGTACTATTATTTTTTTGTTATAAAATCTATCTTAATTATTTGGTAGCGGCAGAGGGGATCGAACCCCCGACCTCACGGGTATGAACCGTACGCTCTAGCCAGCTGAGCTACGCCGCCATAATTAATTATTTGATTGGTGGAGCCTAGCGGGATCGAACCGCTGACCTCCTGCGTGCAAGGCAGGCGCTCTCCCAGCTGAGCTAAGGCCCCATCTTTTATGCTCTTCCTGGTCGGGAAGACAGGATTCGAACCTGCGACCCCTTGGTCCCAAACCAAGTGCTCTACCAAGCTGAGCTACTTCCCGATATATGGCGCGCCCGAAAGGAGTCGAACCCATAACCTTCTGATCCGTAGTCAGACGCTCTATCCAATTGAGCTACGGGCGCTAAATCTT
>NZ_JBQTCX010000059.1:0-747 GCF_052663115.1 Niallia yueguangensis | reverse complement strand
ATTTGGAGCCAGCCGCCTAAGGTGGGATAGATGATTGGGGTGAAGTCGTAACAAGGTAGCCGTATCGGAAGGTGCGGCTGGATCACCTCCTTTCTAAGGAAAATGGAATTTATATTCCATCACAGATTGTTGACGAGTTTGTTGTTCAGTTTTGAGGGAGCAATTCTTCAGGATAAATAGGGTAAAAGAGATATGAAGTTTATCTTTATCCGAAACCAAGGGTAAGGAGTAGCGAGTAGATCAAGGAAACGACCGAACGAGCACCGGAGCGTACAACTGTACGTGAGGAGCGGAGAGAGGAAGTTGACGCAGAGATACGAAGCTAATCGTTAGCCGATTTATAATGAAGGGCCTATAGCTCAGCTGGTTAGAGCGCACGCCTGATAAGCGTGAGGTCGATGGTTCGAGTCCATTTAGGCCCACCATATTTTAATTAAATAAAACCCTTACGGGGCCTTAGCTCAGCTGGGAGAGCGCCTGCCTTGCACGCAGGAGGTCAGCGGTTCGATCCCGCTAGGCTCCACCAAACGAATTTATCGTTTCTTTTTTGTTCTTTGAAAACTAAATCATAATATGAAGAAACCAAGAATAAACCGAGTAATCGCCATCTTAGATTCTCTATTTAAAGTAGATAGTAGTAAAATACCATCTACCTAATAGCAGAAAACATGAGAGCAATGAGAAGCGAGTAGGTCAAGGAAGCGACCGAACGAGCACCGGAGCGTACGATAGTACGTGAGGAGCAGA
>NZ_JBQTCX010000058.1:0-819 GCF_052663115.1 Niallia yueguangensis | reverse complement strand
TGTAATGCTGCCGGAATCTTTTTTCATTAACCCTGTAATTGCTTCAATTAATTCAGATTGCCCATTTCCATCTACGCCAGCGATGCCGACAATCTCTCCAGCTCTTACATCTAAATTGAAGGAATGAACGACTTTCACACCACGTGAATCTTTTACACTTAAATTTTTAATAGAAAGAATGGTTTCCTTTGGCTGTGCTTCTTTTTTATCTGTTTTAAACGTAACTTCTCTGCCTACCATTAAACTAGCTAATTCATTTGGATTTGTTTCGCTTACATTGTATGTACCAATTCCTACTCCTTTACGAATAACGGTAACTCGATCGCACACTTCCATAATTTCTTTTAATTTATGGGTAATCAAAATAATTGATTTTCCTTCTTTTATTAACGTTTTGAAAATGGCCATTAATTCGGTTATTTCTTGAGGAGTCAACACAGCAGATGGTTCATCAAAAATTAATATTTCCGCACCTCGATAAAGCGTTTTTAAAATTTCTACTCTTTGCTGCATCCCTACTGAAATATCAGAAATTTTCGCTTTTGGATCTACTGCCAACCCATATTTTTCCGAAATTTCCTTTACTTCTTTTTCTGCCTTTTTTAAATCGATTTTCCCTTTATTGACCGTTTCTTTTCCTAAAATAATGTTCTCGGTAACGGTAAATGTATCGATCAACATAAAATGCTGATGCACCATGCCAATTCCTAAATCGTTGGCTACATTCGGATTAGAAATGTTCACCTTTTGTCCCCGAGCCCTAATTTCTCCTTTTTCCGGCTGATATAAACCAAAAAGAACATTCATTAAGGTTGATTT
>NZ_JBQTCX010000057.1:0-957 GCF_052663115.1 Niallia yueguangensis | reverse complement strand
AAAAACTTGGAGATCCTCACACTTTACGATTTTGTTATGAAGCAGGTCCAACTGGATATCCATTATATAGATTATTAAGTACCTTGGGTGTTCATTGTGAGGTAATAGCTCCATCTTTAATCCCGCAAAAACCAGGTGAGCGTATTAAAACGGATCGCAGGGATTCTATCCGTCTCGCTCAGTTATATCGAGCAGGTGAATTAACTTCTATCTATGTTCCTACTACAGAAGATGAAGCTCTCCGAGATTTAGTTCGAGCACGTGAAGATGCAAAAGAAGATGAGTTAAGAGCGAAGCATCGCTTATCAAAGTTTTTACTACGTAATAATATCAAACAACCAGCTGGAGTGAATAAATGGACCAGAAAGTATCGTGACTGGCTAGATATACTAAAGTTTGAAAGTGCAGCTTTACGAGTGGTTTTTCAGGAATATTATCATCAATTAAAAGAGGTAGAACAGCGTATTTTAAGACTCGAAGAGGAAATTAAATTACAAGCAACGGAAGGTGTTCATGCACCAACGATTCAAGCCTTACAAGCATTAAGAGGTGTTGCGCTCATTACAGCGACCAGTCTTGTGGCGGAAATCGGTTCTTTTAATCGTTTTCCCACTCCAAAAAAATTGATGGCTTATATAGGATTAATTCCAAGCGAATCCTCAAGTGGCGAGAGAAGGAGACAAGGGGCAATCACTAAAACAGGAAATCGCCATGTTCGACGTCTGTTAATTGAGTCTGCCTGGAGTTATCGTTATCAACCAGCAGTAAAAGGAGATTTAAAGAGACGACAAGATGGTCTATCTCCAACCATTCAAGCGATATCCTGGAAAGCTCAAAATCGGCTTCATAAAAAATATTATCGACTATTATCCAGAGGAAAAGAAAGTAGTAAAGCAATCACCGCAATTGCAAGAGAGTTGGCAGGGTTTATTTGGGCTATTACTCAAGAGGTAGAAG
>NZ_JBQTCX010000056.1:0-1004 GCF_052663115.1 Niallia yueguangensis | reverse complement strand
GCAGGAGTCTTCGTGTATTCACGCTGCTCTGCGCTATAAATGTGGAGACTGCTTCTTTCCATGCACCATGGTGCGAATTTTATTAGCATGGGTGTCTACCTTGAAAATAAGCTCTGTTTACATAAAAAAGGGTTGCTATTTTACTAGTTTCGCCTATAATGAGAAAAGCGCAAGCGCCTTGGTCGTCTATTTTCACTGCTTCAAAGCATTTAAAGACCAATGGTTTAATACATAATCAGAAAAAGGTGAACAAAGCTTGAAAGGAACATCACATGCAGTAGTGGGAGCGGCAACTGGCTTTATCGTTGCAAATTATGTTCAGGCAAATCCTACAGACACACTTTTATTAGTCGGATTTGGAGGAATTTCTGGCTTAATGCCTGATATGGATATTGATGGAAAGCTAAGCAATAAAATTACGCTATCACACAAAGTATTTCAGACTATAGCACAAGTCATTGGTTTAATGATGATTATGTACAGCTTTTATAAAGGTTCTGTAAATGAGATGATATATGGCATTGGCTTAGGCGGGATGATTATTTTTATTTCTTATCGACTAAAGCAAAGACATATGTTAACAGTAACTGGAATCGGTGTTTTATTAGGAGGGATTTCTTTAGATGAAAAATGGCTGATGCTTTTAGGCGTTTATATCATCATATCTTCCTTTATTTCACATAGAACTTACACTCACTCTATCCTTGGCATTATTTTTTACGGATTTATAGCTTTTCAGTTTGAACAATCGATTAAAATCGAGGGTGTATACTATACTTGTTTACTGGCATATATTAGTCATTTATTTTGTGACTTTCGCTTTTTACCATTTAATAAACGTGGAGTTAAATTATTTTTACCTATTTCATCAAAGGAAATATAATAAGAAAAGAATCTTTACAAATATAAAAAAGTTCGTATTTTAAAAGCACTCTTAAGAACAAAGCTTAGTGCTTTTTCTTTGGTTTTGTCCTTCATAAGCCGTCTCAAAGACAAAACTTAGT
>NZ_JBQTCX010000055.1:0-1031 GCF_052663115.1 Niallia yueguangensis | reverse complement strand
CATGTGTTGCTTTTCGACGAGAAACACATCGGTGGGTCTTCTTTTTGTGCCATTGTGGATCTTTCCATTTCCTGTTCTTTTTAACCATTTCTGAGACTGTTCATTCCAAGAATCAATATTTTTAAACACTCTATTATTCATGAAATTATTTTTGATGAACTTTACCGCATTTTCTACTTTTCCTTTGCTTTCCGGGTCAGCTTTTCTGCAGAGTTTCACTTCAAATTTTATTTCATTTACAAATTGTTGAAATTCTTCTGTTAGTAAAATATCACCCTCATTCTCAGACACTACCATTAATCGATCCTGATCGTACAAAATTTCCTTTGAAACACCCCCAAATGCTTGAAAAGCATTCCTATGTGCAGCCACAACATCATTTGTTGTGAAAGGGCGATTTTGATACTCAATGTATTTGTATCTTGAATGAGCTAATACAAATACGATAAACATTAATTTAACCGGCTTACCATATTGGTTTTTTACCGTTTTAAAACCAAAATCAACTTGTATTTGTTCACCCATAGGCGGATCTGGAATTGCTTGGTAGTCCCTGGAACTAGTTTCTTTTGGGATCTCGTAATCCTCACGAAGGCCTCTTACATAACTTCTTACTGTACTTTCTCCCACCTTAAATTCTGGGAACTTTTCTTTTAGCCAGTCTTGAACTTGAGCTGCAGTTAAATCTGGATATTCTCTTAACCAATAAAGAATCAAGTCTTTATGTTTATCTAACTTCTTACTTCTTGTCATGGTTGATGCAGTCCATTCAGCCATTTCCTCCGGTGATTTTCGAATATACTTATAAACAGTATTTCTTGATATATTTAGTTTTCTAGCGATTGTTGAAATACTGTATTTTTGATTGAGCATTCCTCTAATTTCTATATACATTTCAAACTTATCCACCTTTTCAAATCCTCCGCCTTATCATAGAAGTTTAAAATCTATCATAAGGTGGGGAATCATTTTAGTAAATAAGTGTTCAATATTATTCGTTGTAAACTGTTCACTTTAGTTTAGCAGTTACA
>NZ_JBQTCX010000054.1:0-1079 GCF_052663115.1 Niallia yueguangensis | reverse complement strand
ACTGCACCAATAATCATGGCGAAAAGCAAGGCAATCCATGGAGTCCACGCTCCTAAACTGTCTGCAAAGGTTAAATTAAACACAATAGAGGAAAAAGCCCCCATGACCATTAATCCTTCTAACCCTATATTTACTACACCAGCCCGTTCTGAAAAATTACCTCCGAGTGCAGTAAAAATCAGCGGCGCAGCCCATAATAGTGAAGAAGGAATGACAATGAATAAAACATCCATTAATCCCACTTACTTCTCCCCCTTTTTTCTTTTATTTGTACTTAATTTCTCCAAAAATAAGCGAATCATATAACTGGAAGCAACAAAAAATACAATAAGTGCAATAATAATATCGACCATTTCATTTGGCACACCCGCTTCAAGCGGCATATTTAATGCCCCTACTTTTAAGAAGCCAAATAGTATGGCAGCTAATACGATGCCGATTGGACCATTTGCACCTAGAAGCGCTACGGCAATTCCATCAAACCCTACGCCAGTAAAGCCGCCTTTTGTACTGACATAACCGAATGTACCTAAACCTTCCATCGCACCTGCAAGACCAGCAAAGGCACCAGAAATCACCATAGAAAGAATAATATTGCGGTTCACATTCATACCAGCGTACTGAGAGGCATGCTGGTTAAATCCAACCGCTTTTAATTCATAGCCCTTTGTTGTTTTTTCTAAAAGAAGCCACATCACCACCACAGAAATAAGGGCAATAATAATTCCCCAGTGCAAACGAGAATAATCGGTGATACTGCTTAAGAAATCAGATCGCAAGCTCGCAGAATCCAATATATTTTCTGTACGATCTTTTTTCTCTGTCATCACATTGCGAATTAAATAATTGGATACATGGAGTGCAATGTAGTTCATCATAATACTAACGATTACTTCATGCACACGAAAGCGCGCTTTTAATAAGCCAGGAATAAATGCCCATAAAGCCCCTGCTGCAATAGATGCTAAAATAGCGAGCGGCAGATGGATTATTTTTGGCAAATCAAAGGCAACACCAACCCAAACCGCTGCCAGCCATCCGACAATTAACTGGCCTTCCACCCCAATATTAAACAAGCC
>NZ_JBQTCX010000053.1:0-1237 GCF_052663115.1 Niallia yueguangensis | reverse complement strand
GGTCTCGTCTTTCTCGCTTTTCCCGCAGGAGTCTACGTGTATTCAGGCTGCTCAGTGCTTCAACCATGCTTATTGTTTTATTCAAAAACAACAAACTTTTAGAAAACAGCCTTTTCTTAAATTTGTCCCATACGTACCCATAGTAATAAAAATTAATCCCCCCCTATTTCTAACCAATCTTCAAATAATGAGTTATTTTCTAAATTAAAATAATATTTCATGAATCTAACAAATTCATTAGTGTCTAATTCTTTGTATTTATACGTAGTAAAATACTTATGTAAAAATTTTTCTGCTGCTGTAAGCGTCAAGTACATTTGAACAATTTTGCTTATTAATTTTGAACACTTGCTTCTTTAAAAATAGTTTCTCTATGTTTCATCCTATAGCTTGAATCATTAAAATGAACAATTTCCGCACGATGAATGAGACGATCCAAAATAGCTGTTGCCACACCCACGTCACCTAATAGTTCGGTCCACTCTTTTGGGGAACGATTAGAAGTTAAGATAATGGATGAATTGTTGTACAAGTCATTAACCAATTGGAAAAATAAGTTTGCTTCTCTCGGATCCATTGCGGCGTACATCAAATCATCAATAATGGCTAAATGTGATTCTTTCATTCTCTTAATCCTTGTTTGGGACTTTCTCGTTATGTCCATGGTTTTCAATGTATGTACCAAGTCGCCCATCGAAATAAAAGAGACTTTGTAACCTCGCTTGATCGCTTCTAATCCTAATCCAACCGCCATGTGTGTTTTTCCAACACCTGGCGGTCCTAATAGAATGAGATTAAATAACTGCTCAATCCATGCTAAATCTTTTAATTGATTAAACTGCTTTAAACTTAATGATTCTTGTTCATCTAAATTAAATTCCTCTAAAGGAGTGATGCATGGGAATGCTGCAAGTTTTAATCGTTTTTCCATGTTTTTCTCGTCTCTAATTTTCCGTTCATATTCCACTACATTATTCAGGAAGGAAATATAACTTAGCTGTTCCTTCTCAGCTTCTTTCAGTAGGGAAGGAAGATTTTTTGAAATTTCCACTAGTCTTAGTGATACAAGTGAGTCTTGTAGATATTTAATTTGCTTCATTTTGCACTCTCCATAATTACGACATACTCTTCCAATGGACGTTGCTGTGCTTCGGTTTTTACCAGTGTTACCTCAGCGATGTCATTATAATTTGTTTCCATTTGTTGATCGCTAGCGTTTGTGCTGTCCACTTGTCGT
>NZ_JBQTCX010000052.1:0-1457 GCF_052663115.1 Niallia yueguangensis | reverse complement strand
AAAAATGGGAGAAGAAGTACTCAGCAGACTGAATACACGTAGACTCCTGTGGGAATGCGAGAAAGACGAGACTTAAGCAGAGCGTATGCGACGAGGAGGCTCGACGCTCGCCCACGGAAAGCGAAGTGTATTCGGGCTGCGAGTTTAAAAGCAACAATCTATACGAAAACTGCCAACTAATAAAAGTGAAGTAACATCTAAAAATGGACGTATAAACAAAGTACCTTTTTATATAGAATGACCATATATTATGAAAAAGGTGATTTCTTATTAAAAAATATGGGAGATTTTTTACATTTATTTGTTCTTTATTGATCGTTTATTTCCTTTTTTTTGATACAGAGTTATTTCAGTCCATCCAGAAGGGAGAGATAAAAACGGTCTCGGCCTTTTTGGAAGAAAACATCTATTATGCACTTATGTTCAGCTTATTTATTATGATTATTCAAAACAGCTTTACGATTATCCCTTTACTTTTTGTGATTACGTTAAATTATTATTTATTTGGTTTTTTTTACGGGTTTATTTGGAGTTGGTTTTCTAGTATTCTTGCAGCAATGATTATCTTTTTAGCAGTGCGATATTGGTTTCAAGAGATCGTGCCCGCAAAAAAATATGTTGATTTATTAAAGAGAATGGAAACGAGAGGGATATATTATGTTATATACGGTAGAATATTCCCTTTTTTTCCAACGAGTATTTTAAACATTATCGCAGGCATCAGCATGATTTCTTTTAAATCCTTTATTATCGGAACAGCAATCGGAAACTTTTTCTACTTTTTTATTTTGGCTTTAATTCCATTAGGATTATTTTCAATGGAGATTCATCCAGTTTTTGTAGCCCTGATTATATTATGTACGATTATCGTCTTTTATTCTATTAAAAAAATGAAACCAAGGTGTTGGCAAAATATAAAGAAAATTAAACAAAGATTTTAATAGATAAAAGGACTAAACCTTGGCATTTCTATTGGTTTAGTCTTTTTTTGATAAATAGTGTAAAATTTTTAAAAAATTACATAAATATGAAACTTTATGAAATCATATCCGTATAAAATAAATAGATAAACGAACTTTTATCAAAGGAGGAGATAAAATGACGATTATTTTATTATTAATAGGGCTAATTATTGTCAGTACCTTACTAGTGAAAAAGAAAGATACTAGAATAAATAATCACAATTCCGGTTTTTATACCCAACACCACTCTACTCATGATATGGGCTATGCAGATAGTGGAAGTGATTGCGGTTCTTCCTTTGGAGGCAGTGATGGTGGGGGAAGCTGCGGAGGAGGAGGTGGAGAATAAGTAAGCCTTCTTTACTATAGGCTGTTTCTCAAAGTTTGTTGTTTTTTTACGTAAAGGCTCTGTTAAATTTAAATGTTGATTTCTATATAATAATTAGGGGAACCTCATTTGTTGAGGTTCCCCGTTCTTCTTCAACTAACGCACCT
>NZ_JBQTCX010000051.1:0-1492 GCF_052663115.1 Niallia yueguangensis | reverse complement strand
AAAAAGCTAGAGTTTAGCAATGAGCTAATCTTACTCTTATATGGAGAGTTTGATCCTGGCTCAGGACGAACGCTGGCGGCGTGCCTAATACATGCAAGTCGAGCGGACTTAAAAAGCTTGCTTTTTAAGTTAGCGGCGGACGGGTGAGTAACACGTGGGCAACCTGCCTGTAAGACTGGGATAACTTCGGGAAACCGGAGCTAATACCGGATAATCCTTTTCTACACATGTAGAAAAGCTGAAAGACGGTTTCGGCTGTCACTTACAGATGGGCCCGCGGCGCATTAGCTAGTTGGTGAGGTAACGGCTCACCAAGGCGACGATGCGTAGCCGACCTGAGAGGGTGATCGGCCACACTGGGACTGAGACACGGCCCAGACTCCTACGGGAGGCAGCAGTAGGGAATCTTCCGCAATGGACGAAAGTCTGACGGAGCAACGCCGCGTGAGTGATGAAGGTTTTCGGATCGTAAAACTCTGTTGTTAGGGAAGAACAAGTACGAGAGTAACTGCTCGTACCTTGACGGTACCTAACCAGAAAGCCACGGCTAACTACGTGCCAGCAGCCGCGGTAATACGTAGGTGGCAAGCGTTGTCCGGAATTATTGGGCGTAAAGCGCGCGCAGGCGGTCCTTTAAGTCTGATGTGAAAGCCCACGGCTCAACCGTGGAGGGTCATTGGAAACTGGGGGACTTGAGTGCAGAAGAGGAGAGTGGAATTCCACGTGTAGCGGTGAAATGCGTAGAGATGTGGAGGAACACCAGTGGCGAAGGCGACTCTCTGGTCTGTAACTGACGCTGAGGCGCGAAAGCGTGGGGAGCGAACAGGATTAGATACCCTGGTAGTCCACGCCGTAAACGATGAGTGCTAAGTGTTAGAGGGTTTCCGCCCTTTAGTGCTGCAGCAAACGCATTAAGCACTCCGCCTGGGGAGTACGGCCGCAAGGCTGAAACTCAAAGGAATTGACGGGGGCCCGCACAAGCGGTGGAGCATGTGGTTTAATTCGAAGCAACGCGAAGAACCTTACCAGGTCTTGACATCTCCTGACAATCCTAGAGATAGGACGTTCCCCTTCGGGGGACAGGATGACAGGTGGTGCATGGTTGTCGTCAGCTCGTGTCGTGAGATGTTGGGTTAAGTCCCGCAACGAGCGCAACCCTTGATCTTAGTTGCCAGCATTCAGTTGGGCACTCTAAGGTGACTGCCGGTGACAAACCGGAGGAAGGTGGGGATGACGTCAAATCATCATGCCCCTTATGACCTGGGCTACACACGTGCTACAATGGATGGTACAAAGGGCAGCAAAACCGCGAGGTCGAGCAAATCCCATAAAACCATTCTCAGTTCGGATTGTAGGCTGCAACTCGCCTACATGAAGCCGGAATCGCTAGTAATCGCGGATCAGCATGCCGCGGTGAATACGTTCCCGGGCCTTGTACACACCGCCCGTCACACCACGAGAGTTTGTAACACCCGAAGTCGGTGGGGTAACC
>NZ_JBQTCX010000050.1:0-1499 GCF_052663115.1 Niallia yueguangensis | reverse complement strand
TTAAAGTTTTTTTCAACCTTTTAAATCATTGTTGATGATAAGCAAGTTATGTTTTTCGTTGCTGTCAGAAGCAACTTTTATATAATAACAAGGATAGATGCTTTCGTCAAGACTTTTATGAGTAAATAATTTCTGTTTTTCTTAACAATCGATTCTACTAAGCTATTTATTATTATATAGAACATTTATTCTTTGCCAATTTTGAATAGTAAAGGGCCGGAGCTTCGCCTACTTTAATGAAAAAAAAAGCTAGTGATGGTGCTTCGTAGTTTGTTTTTATCCTCATGGAAGATAGATTGGCTCCGCTCGTGCCGCCTTAATTTGCATAGAGTCTGCCAACACTTCTATTTTTTCATTCAGGGATTGTGAGAGAGAAAACTCACAATTGTTTCCAAGCGATTTTTTACCTGCTGCCTGTATACTCTATAATAGCTGTTTCATTAATATTAACCCAGGATATAAACAGCGCTTCTTCAACCAGAAAACCAATTAAATTTAAATAGATAATTCAAATCTAAAAGAGGAACACATAATACATTGGATAGAGATACTTCAAAGAAAAAAGAAATGATTATTAATGTTTATAGAACATCTTTGGTTATTTTTACAGACAATAAGTACTGTTCCGTAAAGGCGGCAGAAAATTAGATAGCAGCGGCAATTTGCATAGTGGCGCTCTCTTCCATCGATTGACCGAATAAAAACATCCATAATCGATCAAATGATAAGTCGGTCGCCCTTCCTTAAAAAAGCAGGAATAGATTCGAAGGGGTTTACCGGACATAGTTTACAAAGTGGACTTTCCACAAACTCGGCAATGATGTCGATAAACTGATATTCCTATCATGAAACAAACCGATTATAAACCAGGGAAATGATCCGTTCGGTATGCACAAACAAGGCTAAAGTATAAAAATAATGCGAGTAGCATTTTAAAGAACCTATAAAACATGCCCATTTTGTAGAAAAATACTACTTAATTATACAATATTGTTAATTATTAAAGTTGTTTTAAAGAAGGGCTCTTTTCGTATAGATTGATGTTATTTAACCCGCAGCCTGAATAAACTTCACTTTCCCCGCAGGAGTCTACGTGTTTTCAGGCTGATCAGTGCTTCAGCCATGTTTATTATTTTATTCAAAAACAACAAACTTATAGAAAACAGCCTAAAGAAATATAAAAGGCTTGTTCGAGTGAACAAGCCTTTTATATTTCAAATTCTAATTAGGTTTTTACGCGCCTTAGAGGATTCGAACCTCTGACACACGGCTTAGAAGGCCGTTGCTCTATCCAGCTGAGCTAAAGGCGCAAATTATTATGACTGAAAGAGAGATTTAAATCATCGTGAAATTATCTGACTTACGCCCTTTGGTTCCTTTTCAGCTTATTATGTATTTTATAAAATGGCTCCGCAGGTAGGATTCGAACCTACGACCGTTCGGTTAACAGCCGAATGCTCTACCACTGAGCTACTGCGGAACAATAAGTATTTATCTGA
>NZ_JBQTCX010000049.1:0-1575 GCF_052663115.1 Niallia yueguangensis | reverse complement strand
TCAGGCTGTCGAAAAACCTTCGACAGTCTTTATTTTTCAACCAATTCTTCATCTATTCACCGCGTTAATATAGTATAATAAAACTATCAAATAAAGGTTGGTGATTTGGATGTTAAATACGCGTTCCCATACTCAAAATGAAGTAGAATTTGTACTTCTCGATGAACTTGTTCCAGCTAATCATCTCTTACGAAAAATAGATAAATATATAGATTTTTCTTTTATCCTCGATAAAGTCCGTCCTTATTACTCCCAAGACAATGGTCGTCCATCGTTAGATCCCTTAGTTCTTTTTAAAATGATGTTTATTGGTTATTTATATGGCATTCGTTCCGAAAGACAATTAGAGCGAGAAATTCAAGTGAACCTCGCTTATCGTTGGTTTCTTGGTTTGAAAATAACGGACCCGGTTCCTCATCATTCCACTATCAGTTGGAACCGATGCAATCGATTCAAAGATACTACTATCTTTCAAGACATATTTGATGAAGTGGTTCTTTTAGCGATGAATCACAAAATGGTTGGCGGAAGAGTGTTATTTACCGATTCTACGCACTTAAAAGCGAATGCCAATAAGCATAAGTTCACAAGAGAAACTGTAAAAGTAGAAACTCGAGAATACATAGAAGAATTAAATAAAGCAGTCGAAGAAGATCGATTAGCCCACAGAAAAAAGTCTCTAAAGAAAAGGGAGGAGGTGGAGGAAACAAAGGAAATTCGGGTCAGTACAACGGATCCTGATTGTGGCTTTATGTCTCGTGATAATAAACAGGAGATGTTCTGTTATTTAGACCACCGTACGACAGATATGAAATGTAATATCATTACGGATGCCTTTGTTACACCAGGAAATGTTCATGATTCGGTCCCATATTTAGAACGGCTTGACCGTCAGATCGAACGTTTCCAATTTAATGTAGAAGCTGTTGCTTTGGATTCTGGCTATTTAACCAATCCTATTTGTAAAGGAATAATAGAACGAAATATTTTTGGCGTCATCGCACACAGACGATATAGCCCCGTAAAAGGACTTTTTCCAAAATGGAAATTTACCTATGATAAAGAAGCCGATTATTACACTTGTCCAAATGGTCAGAAACTACCTTATCGAACAACCACTCGCGAAGGATATCGGGAATATAAATCAGACGCAAAACAATGTAAAGATTGTCCATTGCTTTCCCAATGTACTCGATCAAAAAATCATACGAAAGTGGTGACACGTCATGTTTGGGAAGAGAATAAAGAGAAGATTCGATTAAATCGTCTTTCCAAATCGGGGAAAATGCTTTATAAATTTAGAAAAGAAAAAGTTGAGCGAAGCTTCGCAGATTCAAAAGAACTGCATGGGCTTCGCTACTGTAGGTTACGAGGAATAAAGAAAGCAGCCGAACAAGTATTAATGACAGCTACCTGTCAAAACATAAAGAAGATTGCCATGCATCTATCCAAGATCTGATAGATGCATGAGAGTCTTTTTTCTTGAAAAAATCGGAAAAAGTTAATACCTTTTAGGTTCTACAAAATTCTAAAAACAAAAAATTGTAGAGAAAATAATACTTTCTCTACAATCTG
>NZ_JBQTCX010000048.1:0-1690 GCF_052663115.1 Niallia yueguangensis | reverse complement strand
GAGGCCACTGAAAAACTTTCGTTTTTTTGCTTATGTTTGAATGTAGACATATAAAAGGCAACTTGTCCCCAAAATTAAGACATCAAGTTGCCTTTTTCCTTGTCTATTTTTTCCTCTTTTTCTTGAAGAAGTTTTAGAATCCTCTTGAGATTGACGGCAAATATCGCTGTAGCTCCTTGAATTTCCATGCCAAATAGACCCGAGGATGAGGCTGTTTCATAACCGTGTCTGTGTTTAAGTTCACTATTTTTCGCTTCAATTTTATAGCGAGTTTTCGCTAATTCTTTAAACCTTTCTGTATTTTGAAATGATTCTTGGTCCTTATGTACCGTTGATTTGATGGTTACAGAATAGGATTTACTTTTCGCTCCTTCTTTATAACATCCTTCGCGGAAAGGACAAACTTTACATTTCTCAATATCAAAAAGATATTTGATTCTAGGGTTTTTATCTTGCCCCTTTCTTTCATCTATTTTCTTTTGAATGGCCATGTGTCCTGCCTTACAAACATACATCCCTGCATCTTTATTAAATTCAAATTCTTCTTCTTTTGTCCGTCTCCCATTTGTAATAAGTGGATGTAATTTAGAAATAAGTTCTAATTTCTCTTCCTTTGTATAGCGAATATTTTCTTTTTCTGAGTAGGCAGTATCCCCAATGATTGTTTCAATTTTTATTCCTGTTTTTTGGCTTTTTTTAGTTAACTCTGGAAGATACTTTCCATCACTTTTTTCTCCTGTTGTCACAACTGCTGCAGTTATAATTCGTTCATCACACATCGTGTAATGTGTTTTATATCCAAAGAAAGAAGAATCCGCTGATTTATGCCCCACACGTGCATCTGGATCCTCTGAAAAGCTCAATTGTTCGGTGTAGTCTTCTACCACTTCTTTTAAAACATTTACTTTCTCCTTCACAGCAGGGATGGCAGCGATTTGTGGTTCTGATTCGACAACTGAAAGGAGTTGACGGCAATAATCCAATTCTTCTTTTACTTCATTAGAAGTTGTTTTTGATGGGAATTTTTCTTTCATTGAATCGTCAATTTGGTAGACAGCTTTTCGAACATTTTTAGATTTCTCTTGTAAAAATTCTTTTGGTGACTTTTGGTTATAACGTGCTTTTGTATGAGTAGAATCTACAATAATGGTTTTACTTTTTATGATTTCTTTATCAAGTGCAATCTCCACTGTTTTGCCGATAAGCATATCTAATAAACCCACATCTTGAAGACGGAGCTTACGAAATTTCGTTAAAGAACTTGGATCAATAACGGCCTCTTCTGGTGCCATATCGAGGAAATACTTAAACGACATATCATATTTGGAACGTTCTACTACATCTACATCTGACAAATCATAAATCGATTTAAGCAATAGATATTTGAACATACGAATCGGCGGCACTGCATTGCGACCGTTATCCAGACAATATTTTTTTTTCAATTCTTCAAGAATGAAGGAAAAGTCCACTAAATCATTGATTTGGCGAAGCATATTATCTTTTGGGACAACGAAATCATAAATAGCTAGAAACGGACTAAGCGTGAAAGATTCTTGATTGGCAATCATTTTTATACCACCTACATACATTTTAATATCATAATTATAAAACAAAAAGGCAGTTGAAAGTTCGATTAAATCAAACTTTCAACTGCCTAAAAAAAAAATTGGACTTTTTCAGTGGCCTC
>NZ_JBQTCX010000047.1:0-2924 GCF_052663115.1 Niallia yueguangensis | reverse complement strand
TTTAGTTAAGTCCTCGATCTATTAGTATTTGTCAGCTCCACGTGTCGCCACGCTTCCACCTCAAACCTATCAACCTGATCATCTTTCAGGGATCTTACTAGCTAATGCTATGGGAAATCTCATCTCGAGGGGGGCTTCATGCTTAGATGCTTTCAGCACTTATCCCTTCCGCACATAGCTACCCAGCTATGCCTTTGGCAAGACAACTGGTACACCAGCGGTGCGTCCATCCCGGTCCTCTCGTACTAAGGACAGCTCCTCTCAAATTTCCTACGCCCACGACGGATAGGGACCGAACTGTCTCACGACGTTCTGAACCCAGCTCGCGTACCGCTTTAATGGGCGAACAGCCCAACCCTTGGGACCGACTACAGCCCCAGGATGCGATGAGCCGACATCGAGGTGCCAAACCTCCCCGTCGATGTGGACTCTTGGGGGAGATAAGCCTGTTATCCCCGGGGTAGCTTTTATCCGTTGAGCGATGGCCCTTCCATGCGGAACCACCGGATCACTAAGCCCGACTTTCGTCCCTGCTCGACTTGTAGGTCTCGCAGTCAAGCTCCCTTGTGCCTTTACACTCTACGAATGATTTCCAACCATTCTGAGGGAACCTTTGGGCGCCTCCGTTACTTTTTAGGAGGCGACCGCCCCAGTCAAACTGCCCACCTGACACTGTCTCCCGCCCCGATAAGGGGCGCGGGTTAGAATGTCAATACAGCCAGGGTAGTATCCCACCAATGCCTCCACCGAAGCTAGCGCTCCGGCTTCCAAGGCTCCTACCTATCCTGTACAAGCTGTACCAAAATTCAATATCAGGCTACAGTAAAGCTCCACGGGGTCTTTCCGTCCTGTCGCGGGTAACCTGCATCTTCACAGGTACTATAATTTCACCGAGTCTCTCGTTGAGACAGTGCCCAGATCGTTACACCTTTCGTGCGGGTCGGAACTTACCCGACAAGGAATTTCGCTACCTTAGGACCGTTATAGTTACGGCCGCCGTTTACTGGGGCTTCAATTCAGAGCTTCGCATTGCTGCTAACCCCTCCTCTTAACCTTCCAGCACCGGGCAGGTGTCAGCCCCTATACTTCGCCTTACGGCTTCGCAGAGACCTGTGTTTTTGCTAAACAGTCGCCTGGGCCTATTCACTGCGGCTCTTCTAGGCTATTCACCCAAAAGAGCACCCCTTCTCCCGAAGTTACGGGGTCATTTTGCCGAGTTCCTTAACGAGAGTTCTCTCGCTCACCTTAGGATTCTCTCCTCGCCTACCTGTGTCGGTTTGCGGTACGGGCACCTTGAACCTCGCTAGAGGCTTTTCTTGGCAGTGTGGAATCAGGAACTTCGGTACTATATTTCCCTCGCCGTCACAGCTCCGCCTTATGGCAACGGGATTTGCCTCGTTGCCGGCCTAACTGCTTGGACGTGCTAATCCAACAGCACGCTTACCCTATCCTCCTGCGTCCCCCCATTACTCAAACGGTTCATAAGGTGGTACAGGAATATCAACCTGTTGTCCATCGCCTACGCTCTTCAGCCTCGGCTTAGGTCCCGACTAACCCTGAGTGGACGAGCCTTCCTCAGGAAACCTTAGGCATTCGGTGGATGAGATTCTCACTCATCTTTCGCTACTCATACCGGCATTCTCACTTCTAAGCGCTCCACCAGTCCTTACGGTCTAGCTTCAACGCCCTTAGAACGCTCTCCTACCACTGACATCTACGATGTCAATCCACAGCTTCGGTGATACGTTTAGCCCCGGTACATTTTCGGCGCAGAGTCACTCGACCAGTGAGCTATTACGCACTCTTTAAATGGTGGCTGCTTCTAAGCCAACATCCTGGTTGTCTAAGCAACTCCACATCCTTTTCCACTTAACGTATACTTTGGGACCTTAGCTGGTGGTCTGGGCTGTTTCCCTCTTGACTACGGATCTTATCACTCGCAGTCTGACTCCCAAGCATAAGTATTTGGCATTCGGAGTTTGTCTGAATTCGGTAACCCGATGGGGGCCCCTAGTCCAAACAGTGCTCTACCTCCAATACTCTTTATCTTGAGGCTAGCCCTAAAGCTATTTCGGAGAGAACCAGCTATCTCCAAGTTCGATTGGAATTTCTCCGCTACCCACACCTCATCCCCGCACTTTTCAACGTGCGTGGGTTCGGGCCTCCATCCAGTGTTACCTGGACTTCACCCTGGACATGGGTAGATCACCTGGTTTCGGGTCTACGACCACATACTATTACGCCCTATTCAGACTCGCTTTCGCTGCGGCTCCGTCTCTTCAACTTAACCTCGCATGTAATCGTAACTCGCCGGTTCATTCTACAAAAGGCACGCTATCACCCATAAAAGGGCTCTAACTACTTGTAGGCACACGGTTTCAGGATCTATTTCACTCCCCTTCCGGGGTGCTTTTCACCTTTCCCTCACGGTACTGGTTCACTATCGGTCACTAGGGAGTATTTAGCCTTGGGAGATGGTCCTCCCTGCTTCCGACGGGATTTCACGTGTCCCGCCGTACTCAGGATCCACTCAGGAGGGAACGAAGTTTCAACTACAGGGTTTTTACCTTCTATGACTGGCCTTTCCAGACCTATTCGTCTACCCCGTTCCTTTGTAACTCCATGTAGAGTGTCCTACAACCCCAAGAGGCAAGCCTCTTGGTTTGGGCTAATCCCGTTTCGCTCGCCGCTACTCAGGGAATCGCGTTTGCTTTCTCTTCCTCCGGGTACTTAGATGTTTCAGTTCCCCGGGTCTGCCTTCAGTACCCTATGTATTCAGGTAAAGATTCTATCCCATTACGGATAGAGGGTTCCCCCATTCGGAAATCTCCGGATCAAAGCTTACTTACAGCTCCCCGAAGCATATCGGTGTTAGTCCCGTCCTTCATCGGCTCCTAGTGCCAAGGCATCCACCGTGCGCCCTT
>NZ_JBQTCX010000046.1:0-7823 GCF_052663115.1 Niallia yueguangensis | reverse complement strand
TCTTTCTCGCTAATCCCGCAGGAGTCGTGCGGACGCCTCTCCTAACCAACATGATGGTCGTTTTCAAACTCCCTATTCCATTTTTATCCTACTAAATATAAGGCATCATATCAATGATCATCAGAAACAAAATACTTCATAATACTCAGCCTCTTTTCATGTAATTTTTACATCAGTTTCTTTTCTAAAAAATACTGCTGCATTTCTTTATATGGATGATTCTTAATCAATCCAATTATTTGATAACCATTTTTTTGATAAAATTCAGGAGCTTGAAAGCTAAAAGTATCTAATTGAATGCTTTTGCAATTATTTGCTATCGCTAAATCTTCTATCTTATGTAATAATTTTTTTCCGTACCCATTCCCTCTAATGGACTTATCTATCCATAAGAAATCAATATGGAGGCAATACCAAAAAATTGTTCCTGTTATCCCCCCTACTATTTCTTTCTTTTCATTCCTAATCATAAAGCTAACCTTCTTAACTGGATGTTTTACTTCAGCAGGTATTTTCTCTAAGTTATACTCTATTACCTTTTTTCGTATGAACTCACTATCTGCTTCGTTCCACTGATTGATAATCTTCACCTTATCCTCCTAAGTTTTTGACTTCATTAGCCATCTCAACTTATTTTTCCGATGCTAAAGTAATCTCCACAATCTCCGGCCGATTAAATAGTCTCTGCGGGATGATGCTGTTGCCTAATCCTCTATTAACAATCAGCGTAGTATCGCCTTTTTTATATGTACCTGCTGTATATTTTGGCAAAAAGCCTTGATCTGGTGCTACCAATCCTCCTATAAAGGGAATTCTTACTTGTCCGCCATGTGCATGCCCAGACAGAACAAGATCGATTTGATGTTTTTCGTATAATGACAATAATTCCGGTCGATGAGATAATAACAACGTAAAGCTCTTACTTGTATCCAACCCTTTTAAAGCCGATTGCATTTCCTGATCAACAATTGCTTCATTTGGAGCTTCCCTATCGATTGCTGGATCATCCACCCCAATCAGTTTAATTTGTCCCTTCCCATTATGAATCGTAACATTTCTGTTTCTCAATACTTCTACTCCAGCATCTTGCAGCTTTTTCTCTAAGCTATCGAACTTTCCCGACCACCATTCATGATTGCCTGTCACATAATACACAGAAGTAATCGAAACAAGCTGCTTCATTAATGCTAGACTTATCGCTTCATCATATTTATCCGCATCTACTAAATCACCTGTGAAAACAATCAAATTAGGTTTTAATTTTTTTACCTTTTTCACTAGCCTCAATTGATTTTCCCCAAACTCTTTACTATGCAAATCAGATAATTGCACGATTTTATACTCGTTAAAACTTGTTGGTATTTTACTAGATTGTATCGTTATCTTTGTCGTTGAAACCGCATTATTTTGATAATAGGAAAATAGAATGGCTATCAAAATGATCATAATAAACAGCAGCCACTTCTTTTTCAAAAATTGCATGATGCACCTCTTCATTCTTTTAATAATGCTATTTTCTCATATATTGGTTTTCGAGGATATAAATAGTTGTATGATATAGTAGAGACAAAGGGTTCATATGCTTTTAATGATACACTCAGTGCAATCCGATTCTATTTTGATCAAAACGGAAACACATCGAGTACATTTGTCGGTATGAGAATACTTAGAAAATGCAAAAAATAAAACCCAATATTGTAAAAAAGACATTCTTACGCGAATGTCTTTTTTAACTTTGCCTATTAAAATCACTTAGTATTTAATTTTTCTTTCTCTAAAATACCCTTTACAACATCTTCAATCGTTACTGCTTTTAAAGCCTTTTCTAATGCCAGCTCAGCAGCAGAAAATATTGGACCAATTGTATTTTGTATATTCCTTCCAACAGGACATGCTGGATTTGGATTTTCATGTATTCCAAATAACTCTTTATCCTGTACAACACTAACAGCTTTATAAACGTCGAGTAAAGTTATATCGCCTAATTCTTTAGCCAAATTTGCACCAGCAACACCAGGACGGACATTTATTAACCCTGCATTTTTAAGCATACCCGTTATCTTTCTAATTACAGCTGGATTTGTGTTGACACTCGCAGCGATATATTCAGATGTATTAACTCCATCTTTATTTATTTCTAAAAGAGCTAATATATGGATTCCCACTGCAAAACGGCTGCTAATAGACACCTTTTTCGCCTTCCTTTACTATTGGTATTCCTAATTATTATATAGGATAAAACATGTAATGCAAACAGTTACAAGTCACTGTTGCACCTAAATTAAGATTTTAAATGATTAAGTGTTGACAAACAACTAACCTGTAACTTATATTATTACATGTAATCATATAAGTTACAGGTTAGTAAAACTAATAAATTATTACTGGAGGAATGTTATCATGAAAATTGGAATTATCGGTGCAAGTGGTAAAGCAGGCAATCTTATCTTAAAAGAAGCTCATTCAAGAGGACACGAAGTTACAGCAATCGTTAGAGATGCCGGAAAAGTTCAAAATGTTGCTGTGGTAGAAAAAAATATTTTTGATTTAAAAACAGAAGATATTATAAATTTTGATGTGGTAGTAAATGCATTTAATGCTGCTCCAGGTCAAGAACAACAACATGTGGATGCTGGCAATGTTTTAATAGAAGCACTTAAAGATGCTCCACAGACAAAATTGATTGTCGTGGGAGGAGCAGGCAGTTTATTTGTGAACGAAGAAAAAACACTTCGCGTATTTGAAACACCAGATTTTCCTGAAGCATATTTTCCAACAGCAACAAATATGGGGAAAAACCTTGAAGATTTACAAAATACAGATGGCATTCAATGGACTTATATCAGCCCAGCAGGATTCTTTGATCCAGAAGGTCAACGAACAGGCTCTTATCAAAAAGGGAAAGACAACTTAATTTTAAATGCAAAAGGAGAAAGCTATATAAGCTATGCTGACTATGCTATCGTAGTTTTGGATGAAATTGAAAATCCACAACATCAAAACGAACGATTTTCAGTTGTTGCTGAAGCAAAATAAGGTTTTTAGAAACGAGGCTAATTTAAAAAATACCATTAGTTTTGTCAGCTAATGGTATTTTTAAATTATGTTCCATAGCTCATCGCTAAGCTATCTAAAGGCAGTTAAAGGTAATTATGCCGTGCGGATACTTTATAAGAAATTAGGATCGTTCCAACTGAAGAAATATGGTTGCTATCTTTTCCTTGATAGCAATAGGTAAGATTTTGATGTGATCGCCGTCTTTTCCCCTGCTCCACACCCAACGTGCGACTTTCACCGCATTAGGCGTTCCATCTTATTCTTTTAAACTAAAGCAACTAAATTACAAATTTTACGAAAGTGATTTACCTTCTTCAATTGTTTTCCATCCAATTGAAGGTAGTTTCTATATTGCTCAATCGTCTTTTCATCTGTTGCGTGAATTAGTCTATGAACATCCTTATGAAATATTACAAGATTGCTGAATTCATCTGTACCACCCATATTCCGAGGTATCTTGTGGTGACAATGAACTTCATTTGCTAAAAGGAAGTTGCCTGTCACTGCACATTTACCTAATTGCATAGAATATCTTGAAATTCTGTTATCTGCATATTCTAATTTTTCGTTATCGTAGTATGTTTGTAACATTTTATGAATTTCGGTTGCAATATCAGCTTTAAGGTTTTTATGAAGTTTTATTCTTCCTTCTTTAGTGTAGTTACACTTATCTTGGCTAAAGTTCATGGCGTTCTTTGTTTGAATGTCTTTTAAAGGGTATAAATGTATACCTGCGATTTCGAACGTTCTGTATTTGTTCTTATGTAGTCGTTTATACGTTGCAGAAGGTTTGATAGGTATTCCATATTTCCCAATTGATTTAAGACGATTATGCAGGGTTCGAAATAACCGATGTTCTATTTTTGCAAAATCGAAATTTATGTGTGTTGCTATTTTATAGTAGTTTTTAATGCCAAGAATATAAGAATTATAAAGGTTGATTTTCTTCGGTGATGGATTTTTCCTAATATCATGAATAAGTTTTCTTGCCTTCTCTAAAATTGTTTTTATTTTCTTATCCATGATATGTGTATTTGCAACATGTTTATTGCGTTTAGACACTGCTTTAAGCGAAAATCCTAGGAATTCTGACCTTTTTCTTCTTAGATTTGTAATCGTTGATTTCTCGGTTGATATTTTAAGATTTAATTGATTATTCAAATATCCTTTTACAGCATGGTATAATTTAATAGCTGATTGATGGGAATTAGTAAAAATTTTAAAGTCATCTGCATATCTGACGATATACATTTGTTTAAGATTCGATTTCTTGAGCATACGAATCTTAACAGTTTGGTTTTTGTATTTAAAATTTGTTTTCATATTTTCCCATTGATTAGATATCCACCAATCTAAATCATTTAAAACGATGTTTGATAGTTGTGGGGATAAAATACCACCTTGTGGAGTTCCTTTGGATGGTATCCCTACTCCCTGTATGGGTGCTTTCAGCATCTTCGATACAATAGAAAGCACTCGTTTATCTTTGATGCCGATTCTATACATTTGTTCTAGTAACTTAGCATGGTTCACATTATCAAAGAAACCTTGTATATCTATGTCTACTACGTAATGGTAATCTGTTCTATTTATTAGATACTGACATCTTGCCATTGCATGATGAGTTGACCTATTTGGTCTAAATCCATATGAATGATTGTAGAAATTGGCTTCACATATTGGTTCTAATACTTGTTTAAACATCTGTTGAATTAATCTATCTCTCATAGTCGGTATACCTAAAGGGCGTTTCTTTCCATTTGGTTTTGGTATTTCAACCCTTCTAACTGTTTGAGGTTTATAATTCTCTAGTTCTGTTCTTATTTCTTCAACAAATGTTTCAATATCTTCTATTTTGTATTGGTCAATTGTGATGCCGTCAGTACCAGTAGTTTTTGATCCTGTATTAGCTTTTATATTTCTATAAGCTAATAAGATATTGTTCTTAGATATAATATGTTCATACAATCTTAGACCTTTTGTTGCGTTGGTCTTACTGCGCTCATAAAGGTCATCAAAGGTACTTTGCATATCATAATATTCCGCATGTCGTAACGCTGTACTCACCGATGGATTGTTTCTCCTTTCCTAAGGAAAGTCCCATCATCTTACTCGCCCCTGTGAGTTTCATTTAGTTGATTTAGTTTTACAAAGAACAAGACTTGGGACTATCCCTCCACGTTCATTACACGTTTCATCGGTACTGTGTCCCTACTTTCACAAGAATAAAGTCATTTCGATTTTTACCTTATAGACACCATCCCGATAGTAGTCGTTTTAAATAGACGTTTCTTGCTTACAACGTTCCAATTAACTTAGCTTTACATATATCCGTGGGTGCTTACTCTGAACCTGTTAACTCTATACTCTCTTTGTCGAGTATCCCGAATTTCTTAGTAGTTATCCATACTTTTCGGTGGTTAACCCTACAATTTGTAGTTTATATCTTTCGATAATAATGCGGTTTTAGACCCTTACATTCGCAAGTTCGTCAGTCCTATTGGACATTCTCACCATAGATATTTTATAGCATCCCGACCTATCATGAACCATATCCTATAAAAGCAACTTAGGTTCATTTCAGCCGCCTTCACCTAGCTTCATACACATTCAGGCTACTACCATTCTGTGCATGTAGGAGTATTAGATAACTCGCTTCAGCTCGACATGACGGCTTTCATTCCGAATTTCAGTTAATCAGTTATGATTGCTTCAGCAACCCTCCTATTTCATGCATACGCATTTATAAGGAAACGTTTCGCACAACTACTCACCGCTTATCACCCTTACGGTTTCATTGAAGCGGGAGATTCCTAAGAACACCGGTGTATCCACCAGTTATTGATTAGGCGATCCCCGCAGTTCCTGCGGTTAGAAGTCTTATTGCTTCGTTTTTGATATTTACACTTGCGTTACGATCACGATCATGGTGAGCATGGCATGCTGGACATTTCCATTCACGTAGTTTGAGATTTTTAACGTCTTTGTTCTGATAGCCACAACAGGAACATAGCTGACTGGAAGGAAAATTCTTGGAAACGGTCACCACTTGTTTCCCGTACCATTTTGCCTTGTATTCCATCATGTGTTTGAATTGTGCCCATGATACTTCACTGATGGCTTTCGCAAGGTGATGATTTTTCAACATATTAGATACGGACAAATCTTCCATCCCGATGATATCGTGGTTTTTGACAATTTCGGTGGAGATTTTGTCTAAGTAATCTTTTCTTATGTTTCCTATTTTTTCATGGATACGTGCGACTTTCTTTTTGGCTTTATTCCAATTTGCTCCGCCTATTGTTCGTCTACTCATGATTCGTTGTGCTTTCGCTAACTTTTCTTCTGCGGAGCGGAAAAACTTCGGATTGGAGTAGCGTTTTCCATCAGATAGAATAGCAAAATCTTTTAAGCCAACGTCAACACCGACAGCTGAGTTTGTTTGCGGTAACTCTGTTATTTCTACTTCGGTAGTAATAGACACAAAGTATTTACCAGATGGATTTCGTCTAACGGTAGCACTCAAGATTCTTCCTTCAACTTCACGACTTTTCGCAAAGCGAACATTCCCTAGTTTCGGTAACTTTATTTTCTTTTCAATAACCTCAATATTCCCATTCGTGTGCTTTGTCGTGTAAGACTGAACAGGATTGTTCTTCGTTTTAAATCTTGGCTGTTTATTTTGCTTTTTGTAGAAACGATCATAAGAATCAGCTAAGTTTTCCACTGATTTTTGCAAAGCAATACTATCTACTTCCTTCAAAAAAGAGTAATGCTTCTTTAGTGCAGGAAGTGATTTCACTGTTTCGTATTTGTTTAAGTACTTGCCTTTCCAATTATTTATCGGAAGCTGACCATGTTGTACCATTTCTTCGCAGATATGCCAATAAGCATCTTTTTCTTTTTGCTTCCCCAGAAAAAAGTTAAACACAAATCTGGAGCAGCCAATGGTTTTGTTTATGAGTTCCATCTGTTTTTTATTTGGGTACAAGCGGAATTTATAGGCTTTTTTCACTAGCATGAATATCACCTTCCCACCAAGAACATTCGTTCCTATTATATCATAAGAAGGAAAGTTTTGGCTAACGCCAACCGACATTCATCTCCCACCTACTCATTGGGCTTTTCCCTTCACACTTCTTGAGGAGGGAGTATTCTGTCGGGAAATGATAAATCTGGTTTCTTTTTAACTAGAGGGGAAAAAACTGAGAATCAAGTTGCTTACATAGTTTTTATTAAGATTAAACAGCTTAGCTTCATAATGGCACGAAAGCAATTTTGTTTCATTATATTATTATTATTAATATAATGAATACATATCTATTAAAAAAAGGGGAGATTCTTTTAAATGCAACGTTTCTTATTCGCATATACAGTTAACTCTACTGGCTTAGAAAGTGAATTTAGTCAAGTGGCGGAAACAGAAGAAAAAGCGAGACAATTAGTAAAGGAAAGAGTAGCAGATATAGAATTTACAGATGAAGACGATGTCGTGATCGGCAAATTAATAAAAACTATTGATGCTACAAAACACTATTATGAGTGTGAAGGCTGCACTTGATCTAAAAAATATGCAGCGAAAAATAGTTTACTTATTTTGAGTTGAATAGTTTGTTTCTATTAAAGAATAAACACGAACGAGTGCCTTGCTTCTTATTGAAGAAAGGCACTTTGCTTATCAATGGATGGCTTAAGACGTATTCTTCCATAACTTTTTATAAAATTCTACACAAAAAAAATATGCATATGTCATGCATATTTTCAGT
>NZ_JBQTCX010000045.1:0-8352 GCF_052663115.1 Niallia yueguangensis | reverse complement strand
ATCCCTTTTAAGAGGTCACCCCTTGTTTAAATACCTTTAGTTGCCTTAAAAGCAACAGAGACGCCTTTAAGGCGTTCTACAGCATTAGTATGATGTTATTAAACTTTTATTTAGATTTTTGTTTTGCTCTTTCTCTCGAAGAAAAACTGACCATAATACATCTTTTTTGTCAATTTGATAAAAAGGTAGGATCCAAGAGAAAAACGAAGTAATCACAAGTTTTGCTTTTAGATTATAGAGACTGTTTTTTCGTTATTTCCCAAACGCAAAAAGGCGGAATTTGCCCAAATATGGACGAATTCCGCCTTTTTATTTTTTCGCTGCTTCTCATAAGACTCATTATGTTAACTAATAGAAATAATTTATAAGATGAATATTTTTTAATATCCATAAATAATTTGATTCACCATAATATTCCTTAACCATTCCTAAACCTGTTGTATAACAATTACTAGTTTTTAACAAAAAATACATTAATAAGTTTTTTGTATTAAATCTATGTTACTATAATTAGGTAAATTAGAATATTATTTGAATTAGGGGGAATTTTTAGTGAAAAGTAAATTTTTTTCAATTGCTTTGCTCATCCTAGTATTATCAATCTTTGGATCAGCTGGAGCTTCAGCAAAAGAGAAAGATGAAGGAAAAGTAGTAAAGAACAAAAATAATTTAGAATTAACAGTCGAAGAATTTAATAATTTAATATCTTTAGGTTTTACAAAAGAAGATATTGAAAATATGGATAAAGAAGAATTTGATTTGAATAAAAATTTAAAAGGTAAAGTAATAGGTTCAACTACTCAATACTTGAAAATAACTGAACCGATTCAATCTAAATTATCAACACAAGAAAACACTTCACCAAAACCAACTATAGTAAATTTGGATGAACAAACTTATTATGAAGAACTAGCTAAAGAAAATGAATCAACTGGATCTGTTTCAAAATCTGCAAGTGATTCTACAAGTACTTCATATAAAAAAATGACAACTTCAATCATTTACTTATCCTATAATAATTATCGTTTAAAAAATAATGTAAATTGGGATAAAATTCCATTTTATACATATGTTGATGTAACAGGTGTTGGAATTAATCAATCATATTGGGCACCAAATCCTAATACTCAATATGGAAAACAAAATTGGAAAACGTGGAGCTATTGCAACGGGTACCAATATGGAAGTGCTGAATATTCTACAGGTAGCTCAAAATGGGAAAAAGGTGCTGGCGGTTATTCGTTAAGAATAAATCTTCCAAACACTGAAACTTATGGAGGATGTGCCGCTGATAAAGTAGAAGATTTATCCAGTTATATGTATTATAGCGTTAGTCCATTAACATCAACAAATAGACTTGATGCTTATGGTCATTATGCACATCAAGAAGCAAACTACACACTTGTACCAGGTATTAGTCTATCAGGAATTTCATTTAGTGTATCACCAAGTTCAAAATTTTCATTACATCCGAATACACATGTTTTAGTATGGAAGTAAAAAAGAAAGCTTTCCAAATTTAATGGAAAGCTTTTCTTTTTTACTTCTTAATTAAATCTTTTAATCCACTAATCAAATAAACTACACCTGTTAAAAAGAATAAAAAAATGACAATATACATAGTTTCTGACTTGTAAAAGCCATCAAATCCCTGCAAATAATAAAATAAAAATCCAAACGATATATATATAGATGCTGTTACATGTTTCAAAAACTTCAACTCCTTAGAGTAAGTAGAATATATATAAAATTTCATTAAGTATTTTGAATTTAAAGCATTTTTTAATTAAAAACAATAAATTTAAATAAATAGTAATTTAATTTTTTTAAGGAGACATCTATTCACATGAAGAAAATTTTATCTTTATTAAGTATTTTAATTTTGTTTATTACTTTCATTAATCCAGAGATCAGTGAAGCTGAAACTACTAAGAAATCTTATTTAATTAGTTTTAACAACGATATTAATGAGAAACTTATTCATAAACATGGTGGTAATATAAAGAAAAAATATAAGTTTATACCAGTAGTTTCTGCCAACTTAACCGATAAGGCAGTACAAGCTTTATCTAAAAATCCTAATATCTCCTATATAGAAAAGGATGCGCAAGTACATGCTATGGGTCAAGAAATAGGTTGGGGTATACCACATATCAACGCTGATGATGTTAATCAGCTAGGTGGTACAGGAAATGGAGTTAAAATTGGTGTAATGGATACTGGTATTGATTATACTCATGAGGACCTTAAAGTAGTCGGTGGAGAAACGTTTATTGAAGGAACTTCTGATTATATGGATGATAATGGTCACGGTTCTCATGTAGCAGGGATTATTTCTGCACTAAATAATAATATAGGTATGTTGGGAGTAGCTTCTGAAGCAGATCTTTATGCAATTAAGGTTTTAAATCAAAATGGAGATGGTAACTATAGTGATGTAATCGCAGGAATTGAGTGGGCAATTTTAAACAATATTAACATTATTAATATGAGTTTTGGAAGCAATAGTGAGTCACTTGCTTTACAGAATGCCTTAGATAAAGCATATAATGGAGGTACTCTTATTGTTTCTTCAGCAGGAAATAATGGATACAGTAAAAAAGGAAGTATTACATATCCAGCTAAATATAGTTCAGTTATATCTGTAGGAGCTGTGAATCAAAATAACTATAAAGCTGAATTCTCTAGTGTAGGGAAAGAGCTTGAGTTAGTTGCTCCAGGGGTTCAAATAAATAGTACAGTACCTGGAGGTTATGCTATTTATGACGGAACTTCTATGGCAGCTCCATATGTATCGAGTGTAGGAGCCTTGTTAATACAGTTAAAACCTGACCTTTCAAACATTGAGATTAGAGAGATTTTAAATAAAACTTCCAAACCTTTAGGTAATTCGTTTTCATATGGAAATGGATTAATAGATGCTTTCAACGCTATTAATTACGTAAATACAAATGAAAGAACAAATAGTAACACTAAAGAAAATAAAAAAAATTAGATGTAATAAATTGTTGATTCTATCCCTAAATAAATATTTTTAACAAATCTAGTCTTGTTAAACTCATTAGTAGCATAAAAACAAGCCTAAATCCTTTTTAAAATAAGGATTTAGGCTTGTTTTTGGTTTTCCCTCTTATCAGGCATTGGCTCAGGAGGCTGGGGTGAATTGGCGAAAGCCAAGAGGGGCTAGTCCCTTTATAGCGTCTCTATATATAACAAATGATGTAATAAAGAACGGTTGCACTGGCGGTTTTGCAGGCTATACTAGCTGTCAGCGAACGAGCGGTATCTATATCTCATCAGTATATCGGTCGTTCGGCGACGTAAACGAAGCCTGCAAAATTTCGGAATGCAAGGGGGAAAGGGTGGAGATTTTTCAGCGAAGCGATTTGAAAAATACTACCCGAACCTTGCATGGAGAAAAGCCCTTATATAGAGAGTGAGAGTATAATAACTATTAAAAGGTTAATAAAAGTTGATATACCAATAGTTTTAGAGATTTAGCACCGTATCAAAAATGATACGGTACCGTATTATTTTTGATACGGTGAGAAAATAAAAAAAGAGCCATTAAAGGCTCTAATTAAAATAATTTTTGAGGTAAGTTTTTTAATATTAAATTAGCCTTCATTTGTTTTTTAAACATTAAGACTAGATGTTCTTCTACATCATCTTTATCACCCACATAAATAATATTTGGATTAACAAATAGCACATAATCTTTTGCTTGGTTTACATTATTAGTATCACCAGAAATAGCTTTGGCAAGGATTCCTTTCTTAATTAAAGCATTTACTACTCTACTAATTTTTGTTCGTGATGTATTTAAACAGTCAGCTAAACCCTGAATTGTTAAAGCATTGGCAGGCTTTTTCATTATGTCATCTACAATAGCATTTGAGTGCATACTGATATTTGATTGAATATCAGTTAAAAAAACCTTTTCTTCACTGGTTAAATACTTTTCACGTCTTAAAAATTCCCAATTTTTCTGCAAGAATTGAGCAAACCTCACTTTCGATTGTGGTGAGCGTTTAGTCCCTATGTAAAGTTCTTTCCCAGTAGCCTTACTTAATAATTCCATAGCATTCTCAATTAAATCTTGTGGAATGCCTCCATGATCTAAAGCATATTGAAGTCTTTCTAAATCAAAATCTTTTTTTCTAGCATTTTTTTCAGATTTATCAAAGTCTACAACTTTTGCCATAAATAATTCTCTCCCTTTGTGTGGAAGGAATTAACCTGTATGTGATAGAATAAAATTATAAATAATTAAATAAAGGTTAATCCCAACCTTTTTGATACGAGAGAACCGCCTAGCCGACCAAAGCATAGGGCGGTTTTTCTCGTTCTAGTAAATTATAACAAACTTATAGAGTAAAGGCATTTTTCTCAAAACAGTTTCCACCACTTCTTTTTTTGAGTGGCTGCAAGTTGTTTTTTTGTTTCTTGTAATTCTCTAACTTCTAAAAGACTAAAAATCCATCCTTCTAAAATTAAAGGATGGATTTTTTTTAATAACAATATTAAAAAATAATTATTAATATAACAGACAATAAAACAAATAAAATCAATAATGAAATAAACAAATAACCTGCAATTCTAACAAATTTGGGAAAAGAACGGATATTATAGTTTTTTATTCCTATTTTATCACCTGTTGCTTTCTGTGCATTCGCAAATTCTTCTGGAACAAAAACCTCATCATCATTTAACATATACTCGTCATCTTGTTTTTGAGTTTCATGTTTTTTTATCGTTCCCACCACTTTCAGCACTCATTATGTTAACTAGATATTGTAATTTTAAAAATTATTTTATTAGTTGCAAATCTTTTAATACTTTCATTTTCATAGCTTTAAAAAACATTGTTTTAAGTGTTTCATTTACATTATCTTTATCACCTATGAAGGCTCAAATCGTAAAAAAACTCGCCGCCGCAAGCGTAAGTTAATAATAACAAAAATGAGCCGGAAATACATTTTTTTATTTTGAAAAGATTTTACCCCACCATGATTTTTTTGCTTCTTTTTCTTCTTGTGCAGCTGCAATCTCCAATCGCCTTTCTTCCATTGATCGATTCAGCTGTTGAGTTAATATTCGATCTCTTTTTTCTACAACATCATTCAATTTGGCTTCAAATGCTTTGAACATAGATTCTCGTTCCTTTTCGATTGCTTGTTCGATCATGGATTGTAATTCCTCTTTTGATATCGCAATTTGAACGCCCTTTTGTTGATGAACGTCTAGCGTTTGTTCTAGCTCTTTATTGTTGATATACTTGGATGCAATCTTCGTGCATGCGTTTACCATTGGTACTTTTTCGCTTATCATTTTTTGTAATTGTCTTAATGCAACAATATCGCGTTTATAATAAATTCGCTGTTCTTTTTCATTGCGTTCAAACACATACCCCTGTTTTTCTAACTCGATCGACCAACGCCGCAATGTATTGGCATTGATGTTTAAAAGTTCACTAACTTCTTTAGAAAATGATCCATATTCGTTCATACCGTGTTCACCTCGTTTATGATAATAATTCTAGGTATTCAAAAAAAACCCTTGTTTTAGGGTAAAGGCGAAGGCAGGGTTTGGGGGTTCTCCTAAGGTTTTTAGCGTGAAATTATATGGAAAAAGAGATTATTTTGAGTTCGGAAGAGCTGGCGGTTTTGGCGGTACAATGGCACGAGCAAGCCGATTATCGAAGTTCCTTATTTTAATTACGTCGGCTTGGCGACAGTTCAGAACCGCCAAAATTTCGGCATGCAAGGGGGAAAGGGTGGAGATTTTTTTGGCGTAGCGAACCCGAAGGGCAAAAAATACTACCCGAACCTTGCATGGAGAAAAGCCCCTTTGGATATAGAAGAGAGCTATTTTTATAAAAAGGTAGACTAAACCATTGATATTACTAGATTTTTTGAGTTTTTAGCACTTAACTATAGCGACCACTTAAGTATTTTTAAGTGTAAATAAATATTAAATTTAGTTGTTACTAAATTTATAGTTAAGTGTGAAGGGAGGGAAAAATTTGGACAAGAATATGGAGTATCACGCTGATACACAAACATTATTGGGGAAAAAATCAAAAACATACATCGATACAGAGACCGGTGAAAAAATTCATGCAGAACAAATAACCAAAAGAGCATATGGTCAAAAGCAATTTTGGAAGGTTTATTTAATGGATTTTTTACACATTCTAGGGCTAGCAGATTCAAAGCAAGTTGATGTATTGGTGTACATACTCGAAAACACAGAACAAGCCAATAACACCTTTGTAGGAACTTATAAAAAGATTGCTAAAGAAGCTAGCGTTTCAGAGCCTACTATTGCTAAAATAATGAAGAAGCTACAAGAAAATAACTTTATAACAAAAGTTCAAAATGGTGTTTGGCAGATCTCTCCAAACATCATGATGAAGGGTTCTGATCATAAAAAAAGCTTGCTCTTAAATTACTATGACGATAGTAAAAAGCAAGAGAACGAATAAAGTGCGATTGCAAGGCATTTTATTCAAAAGCCCCTGTTTTTACAGGGGCTTTTTTTATAGCTCCATTCCATTATCCCAACTGCGCCTTTTCAATTTTCTTTCATGTTCTTTATCCTGCTCAATAGATTTATTTACGTCTTTAACTAAATTAAGCTTTTGAGCAAGAGAATTCACCAAATCAAACGCTTTTGGAGCGTTCTCTTTAATAAAGTCAACGCACTTGGACTTAAATTGCTTAAGACGCTGCGTTAAATCTTTAATCTGTTCTTGCTGCTGTTTAATGAGTACGTCCTTTTCCTGATGACGACATTCAGATAACTCCAAAGCCTTTTTCACCTTCTCATGATCGACTTTCAAAACGAAATCCTCCGTTTGAGCCGGAATTGCCTGTTTAGCCTTATCCAATTCCACAGAAAGATAATGATTAGTAACGTTTGCTTCGTTCAATTTTTCTGCAATCACATTAAAGTTTTTAGCTAAAACCTCATGTTTCTTTAGAGCAGTCTTTTGACTAGCCATCATTTTCTCATAATCATCTACTCTGATTTTGATATACCTTCCAAGAAGGTCCGTGTTAGTCTCCGGTTTATAAATTTTCTTGACCTCTGGAGCCTTATATTGGGGCTGATTGGCGAGTTTCTCTGTTTTCTCCGTTAAACCCCTTCCACGCTCTTTAAATTCCCTTACAACAGCCCTCTGAGCTTCATATTCGGCCTGTAAGGCATCTTTAGAAGAATGAAGATCATTTATATCAGAAACAGCCTTTTTCATCTCCTGACGCCTTTGAATCCCTTCTGCTTCCAGTTGATTAAGTGCCTCCTTCGCTTCCTTAAATTGAGGAACCTTCATGTACTTATGAGAACCGACATTGGCCCTTTCAAACTCTGGAATATGAGCCTTCACCAGTTCCTCAATACGTGCTGTCTCATGCTCACGCCAATGTTTGATAAGCTCTGTTCCTTTCCCTTCAATGCCTTGTTGTTGTAAGGCTTTATCCATACCGACACGCCTTGTCAGTCCTCTTTTACTTTCAAAATTCGGAACGTAATTGATATGCAAATGGGGATTAGCTTCGTCATCATGCAGCACCATGTTGTAGATTGCTAGATTCAGATTTCTTTCTTGAAATTCCTCTGCATACTGCACCAGTGCCGATTTCTTCGCCATACGGTATTCCTCACCATCTTTCCCCTCACCGATAGCAACAATCAGCTCTCTCTGTTCATGTGTTTTACTATCATTTCGGATTTTCTCGTAATAATCCTCAATCTTGCGGTCTTTCCTACTTTGCTTCGCATTGTAGGCTTCCACCGCTTCACTAAATGTGTCCTTATAAACCTCTCGAATATCCTTTTGCACGAAATAAATATTCTCATTTAACCTGGACTGATCGATGCCAGGATTTCCATAAATATTTTCTCGGTTATTATGTGCCATATTGCTTTTGTGAGATTGATTAAATGAGATAGAAGCCAACATAAAATATCACCACTCCGCCCAAAATTATTGATAAACTAAGTCTAGCAGAGCGACAACGTTTGTCAATAAAAGTAACCCTATACGTGTTTTGTCACTACGTTACAAAACACATAGGGCTCTGCGAGGCTTTTCGGCTTCGCCGAGCCATGCTACGCATGGCAAAGACCTTGGGGTTTCGCCCCCAAACGACGACCAACGTAAGCACGTTGGATCGCAGCAATCGAACTCCCCAACCCCTCAACTCCTTGAGGGGCTCCCTCGCCGGTTGGCAGGTCAAAACAAAGGTTTTGACAATGCCAAGAGGGTTCGGGTGTAGTGAGTCTATCAACTCCTTAATGCTCCCTCCGGTCCGCTTACCGTTGACAGACGCCATATAAGGCTCGTAT
>NZ_JBQTCX010000044.1:0-9524 GCF_052663115.1 Niallia yueguangensis | reverse complement strand
TCTATACGAAAAGAGCCTAAGAAAAAAATGTAGTCTGCACTTATATAATTGTGTTTATGAAAAGTGCAGACTACATTCAAATGAAATGTACTTTTGAATCAATATAAAAATTTTTCTAATATTATATATTCACTTCATAATTTAATTTTAATTCGTCTCCGGATAATCCTCTAATTCCCCAATTATGTTTTGGTGTCTCAAAAATGGTAATTTCAATATCCTTAGGAGATATATGAAACTCACTGCTTATCCGGTCAAAAAGCAGATGTATCAATTGTTTTTTAGCTTGGACTGTTCGACCTTCAAATACGCTGATTTCAATAATAGTATATGCTTCCGTTCTGTCAATTTCCAAACAAAAATTGTCTTTGTCCATTGGGAAAAAACGCTGGACTTTCTTATCTAATGGGTACTTAAATGCTTCTACAATACAAGAGTGAATGACATTTGATAGTTTCTCCTTAATTGAATTTAATCGGTCTTTAAAACCATAAATTTTAATTTGAGCCATTACAACGGATCGCACCTTTCTTTTTTTGATAATGTGTACATTGTTAATTCTGAACTTATAATTAATGGGTTAAAAGGAATAATATTCAAAAAAACCGAAAAACTTGTTGGGGATCTCAAGTATGCTATGAAAATTAAACCTTAATAGATTCCCACATGACATTTGTCATATAGTGTACATGACATGTATGTCTGCAAAAAAAGCATCCCTTTTTTTAAAATAGAGACAATGATGAAAAAAGGGGAATATATAATATGAATATCCAAAATCTTAAGCATTTGCGTAAAGCGATTGCTCCTTATGAAAAGTCAACAACAAAAAATAGCATATGGCAAATTGTAAATACTATTTTACCATTTTTTCTGCTATGGTTTCTTGCTTATAAAAGCTTATCCATTTCTTATTTATTAACTTTTACACTTACTATTTTTGCAGCAGGTTTTCTGACGCGAATTTTTATCATATTTCATGACTGCTGTCACTTCTCGTTTTTCAAAAACCGCCGTGCCAATAAAATATTAGGGATGATAACTGGTATTCTTACAATGTTTCCATATAATAAATGGCAGCACAGTCATTCCATTCATCACGCAACAAGCAGCAATTTAGATAAGCGTGGAGTGGGAGATTTATGGATGATGACCGTAGAGGAGTATTTACAGGCTTCTTTAATTACTAAACTAAAATATCGTTTATATCGTAATCCTTTTATTATGTTTATATTGGGACCTATTTACGAATTTTTAATCATGAACCGCTTTAATAGAAAAGATGCTCGCTGGAAAGAACGTGCTAATACGTATTTTACGAATATCGCCATCGTTTTACTTGTTGTAATGCTCGTCACTACGCTAGGATGGGAACCTTTTTTACTTGTTCAATTACCGATTTTCTTAATCTCCGGAAGTATTGGTGTTTGGTTATTTTATGTGCAGCATACATTTGAAGATACTTATTTTGAAGAAGATAAAGATTGGGATTATGTAAAAGCAGCTGTGGAAGGCAGTTCCTTTTATAAGCTTCCAAAATGGATGCAATGGCTAACTGGCAATATTGGCTACCACCATGTTCATCATTTAAGTCCAAGAGTACCGAATTATTTGTTAGAAGAAGTTCATAAGAATACAGCACCATTGCAAAATGTTCCAACAGTAACATTAACAACAAGCTTGCGTTCATTAAAATTCCATTTATGGGATGAAGGTAAGAAACAATTCATTCCATTCTCTGATTTAAAACAGATTCATCAATCTCTGACGAAGGTTTCTACTAAACCCGAAGTTTAAATAGAATATAAATAAACAAATAGTGATCCGTTTAGGCAAGTTTAATTATTTTTCATACTTGCCTTTTAAAGCATTGCTGTTTGTTTATGTTATGATGAATAATAAGAAATATATTTTAAAATTAATGAGGTAATTATGATTAAAAAACTGAAAGTGTTGCAAAAAAGTACAGGGATTTCCCCGTATATTTGGACACTTCTTACCATACTGCCCTTTTATTTCATTTTTCACGCTTCTTCCACATTGGATGTTATCATAGGCATTATTTTAACTACGATGTTCTTTTTATTTTATCGACTAGCATATACAGCAAAAAGCTGGACTATTTACATATGGACACCGTTGTTAATATCCATTTCTGTCACAGCGACTTATCTATATAGCTACGTCTATTTTGCCTTTTTCTTATCTTATTTTATCGGCAATATAAAGAAAAAGATCCCTTTTTTGATTTTATATATTGTCCATTTAGTGTTAATGTCTGTTGCGATAAATTTAAAAATAATCATGCATGATGAATTATTATATAATCAGCTGCCTTTTGTGTTGATTATTTGGTTTGGTGTCATTCTCCTGCCTTTAACGATTTATAATCGTAAAGAAAGAGGACAATTAGAGGAGAAGCTGGAAGATGCAAATAAACGGATTTCCGAACTCGGGAAATTACAAGAACGACAGCGGATTGCTCGTGATTTGCATGATACTTTAGGACAAAAACTTTCTCTAATCGGACTAAAAGCAGATTTAGCGAAAAAATTGATTAATAAAGATCCTGAAAAAGCCCGTTCTGAATTAAAGGATGTTCAACAAACGGCTCGAACAGCCTTGAATGAAGTAAGAAAAATGGTTTCGCAAATGAGAGGAATTAAATTAAAAGAGGAAATGCTGCTTGTTAAACAAATTCTCCAAGCAGCAGAAATACAGTTTAATTATGATGAAGAGTTTCAGCTTACAAAAGTGTCTTCCATCGCTGAAAATATATTGAGTATGTGTTTAAAAGAAGGGGTAACCAATATAGTAAAACATAGTGGTGCCACTACTTGCACAGTAAAAGTTGAAGAAACATCTACTGAGATACTATTACTCATACAGGATAATGGATTATCTGTTGTAACAGAGAAAGATTTTTCCAAAGGCCATGGCTTAATAGGAATGCGTGAACGTTTAGAATTTGTAAATGGAAGCTTAGAACTAGTTTCATCAAAAGGCACCCTTTTAAAAATAAAAGTTCCAAAGGATGTAAAGCAAATAGAAAAGGAGGAGTTCGTATGATTACCATTGTAATAGCAGAGGATCAGCGCATGCTTTTAGGCGCTTTAGGTTCATTGCTTGACCTTGAAGAGGATATGAAGGTTATAGGTAAAGCAAACAATGGAGCAGAAGCAATCGAACTCGTCAAAAAACTCCAACCGGATATATGTATCATGGATATTGAAATGCCAGGAAAAACAGGACTCGACGCTGCTGAGGAGTTGAAAACGGAACAAAGTAAAGTGATTATTTTAACAACATTTGCCCGTTCTGGCTATTTTCAGCGTGCATTAAAAGCAGGTGTAAGCGGCTATTTATTAAAGGATAGTCCAAGTGAAGAATTAGCAAGCAGCATTCGCAGTGTGATGAGTGGTAAACGGATTTATGCTCCAGAGTTGATTGATGATGTTTATAAGGAAGAAAACCCACTTACAGATCGGGAAAAAGAGGTGCTTATTCTTGTTGCAGATGGAAAAAATACAAAAGAGATCGCTGACGAGCTTTCTATCAAAACAGGTACGGTGCGCAATTATATAAGCATGATTTTAGAGAAATTAGAAGTGAAAAATCGAATTGAAGCGATATCGAGGTTTAAAGAGAAGGGATGGTTTAAATAACCGTCCCTTTAGGTGGTGATAACTGGTAGTTTTTCAAAGTTATAGATCATAAATTCCTAATATCCATAAATTAGTTAAATGTAAAAGTCCTAATTTAAAACAAAACTTGCATGTGATTTATACAATTTTTGTAATATATCTTGTTTCCTTACTTCATTATTTAGCTTTAAGCAGTCTTTTTCGAATAAATAGTATAATAATAACGATTATAGCGACAGCGATGATAGCATAAACAAAATTAGAATATACATCCATATATTGCACGATATTCTCCCATGAACCGCCAACCATTACGCCGATTTTTATTAAAATAAAATTCCAAATAAGTGTTCCTAGAGTTGTTAATAATAAAAAGATGCCGAAATTCATTCGTGCCATTCCTGCAGGCAAAGAAATTAAACTTCGAATTAATGGAATGAATCTGCAAAAAAAGACGGTCCAGTTTCCAAATTTAGCAAACCAATCATTCGCTTTATATATATCTTCTGTTGAAAGCCTTAATATATGTCCCCATCTATTAATAATCTTTTCCATTCTATTCATGTCGAGCAGCGTCCCAACCCAATATAAAATAACAGCACCAACAACGGAACCAATAGTTGAAACAACGACCACCCCAAAAACAGTGAGACTAGTATAAGTCGTCATAAATCCACCAAATGTTAAAATAACTTCAGATGGAATTGGAGGAAAGAGGTTTTCTAACATGATAAGCAAAAAAATGCCGAAGTACCCAAATTCCTCCATAGTATTTGTAATCCAATTTTCCATTCAACACACTCCTAACGATACATACGAATACTACTTTGTAAAACATTTAATATGCCTACCTACTGATACTAATACAAATTGAACAATATGTGAAATATTTTCCTTTGCGAAAAGGCAAGATTTGATATGAAAATTTACTCCCATCACGGGAATTGCAATGATTTGTAAAGAGAATTATAATTTTGGAAAAATAGTATATGAAGCATAAAATGGTTCATCCTTATAAATAGAGGTGAAAAAATGTTTTATATTGAGTTGATTGCAGCCATATTAATCGTTAGTGCGTTTATACATTATTTTTTAACAAAAAGGCACGATAATTATAAACTTTCATTAATAACTAGTCAAATTGATGCGAGTGAAGAAATCAAAAAGACGTTGGCAATGGGGGTATATTTAAGGTTTAAAAAAGAAGAAGAACAGGCAAAAAAATTTTCTATTAACTATATTAAAGAAAGTCCGATTGAGTTTGAATTGTTTGCAGCGAGTATTTTAGAGAAAACAAAAGGTGGATCTACTTGGGTATCGCCTGCTTCTGGCGATTTTGGAGTAGACTTTGAACATACCGTAAACGGTGAATTATTTTTAGGTCAAGTAAAGTGTTGTCAAGGGGATTTATCGTTTGAACCTATTGCGCTTATTCATTCTAATATAATCAAACGAAATGCAAAGGGTGGTTATGTAATAACAACGGGTTCTTTTACAAGTTCAGCCAAAGAATATGCCAAAGAATTAAACATCGAATTAATTGATGGGGTCCGTTTAGTAGAACTTTGGATAACTAGTCTTTCCAATGCAGAACAAGAAATCAAAAAAATGACACCAGAATATACATGAAAGTAGAAAAAGCAAGCCAATAAAGAAAAAATTGGCTTGCTTTTTCCTTTTGCATCTTCAAAAAATTTATAGAAAAATAATTGATTTCCATGTAAATTGGAAAATGGTGATTTAATTAATCATCTTCACAATAGAACGAATAATAAAACGTACGAATAAGTATAGAGGTTCGAGAAAGTCGAAACCAATGTCAATTAGTTCCCATTTTTGTTCTCGTGCTTTATCTTTTTTCTTTTTAGGTTTGAATCTCATATTCTAACCTCCCGCTTACTTTGAAAACGTTTTATAGATCATTCCTACTACGGAAACAATCGCAAAAAATAACCAAACAAAATGCAACGAAATTTTTTTCGATAATTTTCTAAAGAAAAAGAAAAGTATAAGAAAGAGTACAATCACTAAATATAAAGAGATTATTACGTAATTCATTTTTTGCTCCTTCTATAGTATTACGAAATGGAAAAGATTATTTGTGGTAATAATCATTATCTATATCTGTTTTTAGAAATCATGATGCATGATAAAGATTATTATTTTTCCTCCCTCCAGCTTAGCAACTATTACATGGTTTTAACGCGTTTGTTTCGAAAATCGGAAACTTTAGATAAGTGGTGAACTTGAGTGGAAATCACTTTAGCAGGAAGTCTCTCTCTAAGTGTTGGGAAAACCTGTCCTACATAATCATCTACACTTTTTCTATAATAGTTTTCAGCCATATGAATATGAAAGGAACAAGTAACTCGTACAAAATAATCCCCAGAATCTTCAAATGGTTCGGAAATAGATAAAACTTCAAATTTATCATCAAAGTTATTTTTTAATTTATTTATTTTAGTTGTGGTTAGTTTTTTATAGTTAGATGCATTCTTTATTTTATGATTAAAATAAACGATGCCAATTGCTAATATCATCGAATCCCCCTGCATGATTGTGCTAATCTTTGCTTAATAAAAACTAATGGTTTATTTTTCCACTGGGTTTTCGGGTCCTTTAAGATCTAATTGGTAAAATGCAAGATCCAGCCATTTTCCGAATTTATATCCTGCTCTTTTGATTGTTCCAGCATGATAAAAACCTAACTTCTCATGTACGATAATACTTTTTTCATTTTCCGCATCGATTCCAGCAACTAATGTTGCATAGGCTTGCTTCTCGGCAAGGTTTATTAGCGCTTTTAATAACATCGTGCCGATTCCTTTTTTACGTGCATCATTATGTACATAGACGGAATGTTCGATCGTGTATTTATAGGCAGGAAAAGCTCTAAATGGTCCAAAAGTAGCAAAACCAATGACTTTATTGTCTTCTTCAAATACGATAATCGGATAACCTCCATCGATTTTTTGCTGATACCATGCTTTTCGATCTTCAATGGAATGTGGGGTATAATCATAAATTGCTGTCGTGTTGATAATCGCATCATTATATATCTCTAGAATATCAGGTAAATCATTTTCTTTAATAGTTCTGATCATTTCTATCACTCTCTTTACACAATATTATTTATTAGTATACCATTTATTTTAAAAGAACTGATGATTTAAAGCGTAGGATTAAAATTGATTAATTGAGTGGGGATAAATATGTTTAGAAAATGGAGTAATATAGACTTTACCGACTTTAATGGACAAAAGGTTGTTGAAGTAAAGTCTGAAGTCGGTCTTAAATTAGGCGTTTTGTTTGAAAAAGGGATATTAATCATTGAATGCCCTTGGCGATTGCTGAGTTCTAATCAAATTGCAGTTGGGTATTCTGATTGTATTAAATCGTCTAGTACACTATCGTATAAAACGCTCGAAAAACACATAAAAGGAAAGAAAATAATCAGTATCCAACACTATGAGAACATTTCGGATTTAGTTGTAGAGTTTGAAAATAATATAATTTTAGAGTTGTTTCACGATAGCAGTTATTACGAAGGCTGGCAATTAAAAGGAGCCAATGAGTTTCTTTTGGTTTCATTACCAGGAGGAGCTTATGCGGAATTCTGATTATAACCTTACTGCTACCCCTTGTTCAACTGCATATCAAACTCATTAAGACCTTTTTTAAATATATTCGCACTTAAAAAGGACAACAGCATAAAGTGATTATAAAAAACTAGAAAAGGTGATTTAATGGAGAAGAATATAAGCAAGGGATGTTTAAAAGGCAATAATTTAGAAGGATTCCTAAAAATTATTGATCCTTTCAGTCTATTGAGATTTTCAATATCAATAGACTGGACTATTAATGATAAAAAAACAAACAATGATAAAGCTGAAAATCCTCTTAATAAACAACCAAGTTTTGATAAAATTCAAAAAGATGTACGTAAGGAATCTCCTCTGCCAATAGCACTTAATATAAAAGAAATTACTGCTGGAAATAGTCAACCCCTCAATGAAAAAACAACGCTTAAACCCTCCTTATTCAGTCAAGAGGTTACTGAAGGTCATAATCAACTAAAAGAGGAAAAAGAACCTAAAGAAAGTTATGAACAACAATCCTTTGAAAGGATAGGAAGAATATCAAATCACCATTTCGAAGTGACAAGTAATAATGGACAATCCATTATCGAAAAAAGCGGAAATAACTTTGTAAAACTTTAATTTTAAAATATGCTTATGACGCAGAGCAACCACACTATACAAAATGATCCCCTCTTAATATGATGTAGTATCAAAAGAGAAAGGGGGGAAAACATATGACTGATAAAAGTTTAATTAGCTTAGAAGATCTTGCTCTTATTATTGCAAAACACATCTTCAAACTAGAAAATGAAAACAAAAACAAAAACGAAAATGAAAACGAAGCTGAACAAAAAAACAAAAACGAAAACGAAACCGAACTAAAAAACAAAAACGAAAATGAAAACGAAGCCGAACTAAAAAACAAGAACAAAGCTAAGAGTGAATCCGAATCAGAAGTTGAAAGTGATGTAGAAGGCGAAAATAAAACGCACGTTCATGTTTATAATGGTAACTCTTATGTTAAGGACAGTGGTAACGCTAAAGTTTTTGCAAAAGCTAAAGTAGAAGAAGAATAACTATTAAGAAGAGCTGGTTTAATAAGAGAGTATTATGCAATCTTATTGGACTAGCTTTTCTCTCCGCTTCCTTTTTTTTGCAAGTATTAAAATACAATTCCTTTTTTTAGTGATAAAGACTATACTCATTAGATTTATTTTACATAGAGTAATTAATGTAAAAAAAGGAAGGAGTATCTTATGGATCCTAAAAATCAAAATTTACAAGACATAGTTGATAAAATGGTGCAAGAGTCACTTAAGAAACATTTTGAGAAGTATTTGCATACTGACATTAAAAACGAAAATGGAAACGCAAGTATCAAGCATAGTGGAAACGGTATAGTTTATGTAGATAATACCGGTATCGCATACGCGTTTATGCTCTTTTATCAGTACTTTATGAAAGACCAATTAGGTGAGAAAGATTTCAATGATCTATTGGATAAGTTAGATAAAATTATTAATGATAACCGAAATGCATTTGTGGATGTTATGAAAGACTTTAAGGAATAACGGTTAGAAGGCAACTGATAGTGAGATCCAGACAAGTAAAGGGGGGAAACAGTATTGCGGTTGGAATTCAAATTCCACGGACGCAAACGTTCATCCCCTGATAATATGTTATATGAATGCTAGGAACTGTCTTTTTTGATGGACATATGTCCATCGATGGTGCCTGACAACAACTGCTGTTGTAGAGTATTCCAATAAAAATTAAATATATTATCACTTTTAAGTGTCTATTCCCTGCTTACATAAGGTATAATAGTATTTAGACACACTATAAGGAGAACCAATAATGAAAATTAAAGCTAAGATTAAAGGTGTTAAGTATAAACCCGAGTACACACATCCAAGGTACAAAGTTAAACTAGAAACACCTGAAGGTAAAGTATTAATTATTGAGTTCGATTATACTCTAACTTCAAGAATGAGTGGCTATATGCCTTTAGAAGTTAGTTACGATGGTAAAGATATGGGAGCAAGGCTTTCTTGGTATTCAGATAAAGTAGAGAATATGACAATAAATGAATTTTTGGGAATACTAGCTATGAAAATTAATAAAAAGTATAATGTTAGTTAATGAAGTAAGGCTCTCGTTGAGGGAGTTTTTTTGTGCTTTGAATTAATATTGAATGGAAATATTGACAAGAATTTAGCAATCAAAGATACATAAGAAAATAAATCTAAAACAATAAATTCATTAACGAAAACAGTTATAGAGTTATCTCTATAACTGT
>NZ_JBQTCX010000043.1:0-12086 GCF_052663115.1 Niallia yueguangensis | reverse complement strand
AGAAGATCATGACCAAATTTTTGCTTATGTAAGATCGTTAGGCAATGAAAAGCTGCTTGTGGTATGCAACTATTATGAACAAAATACAACATTCATTTTGCCTGAATCTATTACATTTAACGAGAAAGAGCTGTTAATCAGCAATTATCATACGGACGAATCGGAAGAGATTAAAGAAATAAATCTTCGTCCGTATGAAGCAAGAGTGTATAAATTAAGTTAAAGAGACAAGGGTATAGTGTTTTAAATAAAGGCTGTTTGCGTATAGATTGTTGCTTTTAAACTCGCAGCCTGCATACACTTCGTCCGTTTAGCGAGCGTCGAGCCTCCTCGTCGCATACGCTCCTGTGGGGTCTCGTCTTTCTCGCATTCCCACAGGAGTCTACGTGTATGCAGGCTGCTAAGAAACGCTTTTCCAAATGTATTATTGTAAAAAACAACAAACTTTGAGAAAACAGCCTAAATAAATGATAATTTTCGTCTAGTATAAAACATGCGACATAGGCAATAGTGAAAAATACTCGCTATGAAGATACCCTATCATTTATCAATGGAGAATATTTTTAATAAAGGTGTACCATTTTTGGTACATCTTTTTGGTGTTTAGTGTCTTATTTACCATAAGTTTAAGCTTATACGGAAAGAAGTTAGTATACTATATATAATAGATCAATAAAGTTCTTACTTTTTTTCTGGTATTTTTGTTGCTAGTGTAGTATTTTTAACAAGATAATATGGAGGGATATATATGATAAAGAAAATATTATTTGACTTGCATACACATCATGATAGATGCGGTCATGCAACTGGAAAGATTGAGGATTATATAAAGGCGGCAATTGATAAGGGACTTCATTATATCGGCATTTCTGATCATTCTCCGCTTTTTTACAGTGACAAAGATCAAATGTGGCCAGGGTATGCAATGGCAAAAAGTGAACTTGGAAATTATGTAAAAGAAGTTTTGGAACTTAAGGAAGCTTATAAAGACAAAATTCATGTATTGCTCAGCATGGAAAGTGATTATTTTCCAGATCATTTCGAACTATATCAAAAAAGCTATCAAAATTATCCTTTTGATTATTTAATAGGTTCCGTCCATTTTGTAAATGGAGTAAGCATATTTGATCGTAAACAATGGGATGGTTTAAATGAAGTAGAACGTATTGAACTGAAGGATAACTATTATAAGCTTATTCAAGAATCAGCAAGATGTGGTATGTTTCAAGTGCTTGCCCACGTTGATGCGATGAAAGGATACTATCCAGAATTTTCGAAGATTGAGACACCAATTATTGAAGAAACACTTAAAGTTATTAGTGAAGAAGGCGTTGCAATTGAAATTAATACATCTGGTAAAACAAAAGACTGTGGAGGATGGTATCCTTCAAACGAAATTTTAGAACGTGCCTTATATTATGGTGTTGATATTTCCTTTGGATCAGATGCCCATACACATGAGCGAATTGGAGAAGATTATCATGATGTTCAGAAGAAGTTAAAGGAAATCGGTTTTAAAGAAATGGTGTTTTACGTAGAAAAGAAAAGACAGTCAATCCCTTTATAATAGAGCACAGTTGATAATAAATAGTGATATTAAAAAAAAAGAAGGGTGAGAATTTATAGTAACCTAACTTTATACCACTTTCTTTAAGTTTAGCTCGATTTCAAAAACAAGCAATATCTATTTTAAGACTAAAAGAGAGAAACTATTAGCCTTACCTAATGTCCTAATTTGCTAAATGAAAAATTAATTATCTTATAATTTAAAAAAGCTGTCAGGTTTTATGACAAAAGTATAGACGTACATTAACTATTAATTTAATATTAAGAAAAGTTAATAGATTCACAGATTATTTGAAAAACGTTTTTCCGTTATGTGATGGGATGAACGTTTTGGATAAGCAAAGCAAGATATTTATTTTTGAACAGAAAAACGTTTTTCTATATGTAATGGGATAAACGTTTTTGGATAAGCAAAGTAAGATATTATTTTTGAACAGAAAAACGTTTTTCTATATGTAATGGGATGAACGTTTTGGATAAGCAAAGCAAGATATTTATTTTTGAACAGAAAAACGTTTTTCTGTATGTAATGGGATAAACGTTTTGGATAAGCAAAGCAAGATATTTATTTTTGAACAGAAAAACGTTTTTCTATATGTAATGGGATAAACGTTTTTGGATAAGCAAAGTAAGATATTATTTTTGAACAGAAAAACGTTTTTCCATTATGTAATGGGATGAACGTTTCTGGATAAGCAAAAACAAGATACTATTTTTTTGAACAGAAAAACGTTTTTCTATTATGAAAATAGGATAAATGTTTTCATATTAAGCAAAGAAGATACTATTTTTTTGAACAAAAAAACGTTTTTCCATTATATAATAGGATGAACGATTCTGGACAAGTAAAGAAGATACTATTTTTTTTGAATAGAAAAACGTTTTTCTAAACCAGATCAATTATATCTACAATGGTAAAGGGTGAGGTAATGAAAATAACAATTAAGGATGTGGCAAGGAAAGCGAACGTTTCCATTTCTACGGTCTCAAATGTTATTAATAAAAGCAAAAGGGTAAGTCCAGAGGTAAGTGAAAGAGTGTTAAAAGTAGTTAATGAGCTTGGTTTTAGTCCTAATGTGATTGCGCGCAGTTTAATTAAGAAAGAAAGTTTGTCGATTGGTGTTCTAATTCCAAGTATTGAAAATACATTTACTTCTATTTTTGTAAGAGTAATTGAAAAAGAACTTTTTAAACATAATTATTCGACATTACTTTGCAATACGGAGCTTGATATGGATATCGAGTTGCATTATTTAAAGTTGATGAAAGAAAAGTATGTAGATGGAGTCGTACTGCTAACTTCTAATTTGCAGCAAATGCATATCGATTTTTTTGAGGAAAATTCTATTCCTGTTATATTAGCAAGCCTTACCGACAAGAATGGCAAATTTTCCTCCATTAATATTGATGATTATCAGGCCGCTTATGATGCAACCGAGTATTTAATTAAATTGGGGCATCGAAAAATAGCATGGTTCGGTGGTGCTTTGAATCATGAACATTCTAGTAGTAGGTTTGAAGGATATAAACAAGCATTTGCTGATTATGAAATTGTATATGAAAAAAATGTTTTTTTTAATGAAGAATATCAAATTAAATCAGGCTATGAGAGAGGTATGGAAATTTTCAGGAAGCCAAACTGCCCTACTGCTGTATTATGCATTAGCGATGTGATTGCTATAGGAGCCATTCAAGCAGCAGAAGAATGCGGACTTCGAATTCCAGAAGATATTTCGATTATGGGGTTTGATGATATTCCAATTTCGGGTGCTTATCGACCTGGAATCACGACTGTTCGACAACCGGTCTATGATTTGGGAGTTCAGGCAGCGCAAATGCTGTTACAACAAATTAAGGAAAAAGAAAGCTATAAAAAAGAAGCAAGAATTCTTCCGCACGAAATAATAATACGAGGCAGTTGTAAAAATATTTAAAACGGTGAATAAAGAATGACTAGTCATTCTTTATTCAATATAATTCGAATATTCAAAATAAATAGATTGATAATATTTTTTTGAACAGAAAAACGTTTTTCTATTGTGGAAATAGGAAGAACGTTTCTAGCCAAGTGAAGAAATTAAAAAGGGGGTGTTCATTCAGTTTATCTATCCGTTTGAACTATTCATTGTTCCATTAAACCTGAAAAAAATTAAAGGAGTAGGATAAAAATGAAAAAAATACTAAAAATGTCGTCAATAACAATGATCATTCTGCTTTTACTTGTGGCTTGTAATAAACCTAACTCATCTGATCAATCGGGGACAAATACAACTGATGGAAAAGATACAGCAACATCAACCGAATTAAAGCCAGAGCCTGGTGCTGAATTGCTTTTTTGGACGATGAAAGATCCATTGGTTGAGTCAGCAGTGAAAGAATTTGAAGAGAAATACAACATAAAAGTAAAAGTGGAAGAAGTACAAACTTGGGATACTGCAGACCGGGTGAAAACAGATGGACCTGCGGGAATTGCAGCTGATGTAATTGGTATGGTATCCGACAATTTAGGATCTACTGTGGACTCTGGCGTTGTATTGCCTAACGATTATTTTGAAAAAGAAACAAGAAAAAATAGTAGTAAAGTTGCTTTAGATGCCTCTTCTTATAAAGGAGTACTTTATGGTTATCCTCGAGATGTTTATACTTATTCGCTATACGTTAATAAAGATTTGGTGAAAGATGCAAAATTAGAAACATGGGATGATATTAAAGCTTTTGCTAAGCAATATAATAACGTCTCAAAAAATCAGTTTGGGTTTATGTATGATGCAAAAAGTTGGTACTTTAATTCTTCTTTTATTTTAGGATATGATGGTTATATTTTTGGGGAAAATGGTACTGACGTAAATGACATTGGTATTAATAGTGCTGGTGCAGTTAAAGGGATGGAGTTCTATCATTCTCTAAAAGAAATATTACCACTTAAGTTGCAAGATATCAGTAACGATGTCAGATTACATCTGTGGGAACAGGGGAAACTAGCGATAAACATGGACGCTACTTGGAATCTTGGTCCTAATAAAAAAATGCCATTTGAGGTTGAAGTTCTTCCGTTGCCAGAGATGTCTGATGGCAAAGCACCAGTAGCTCTAGTAGGTAGTACAGGTTATTATGTGACTTCGTATACTAAATATCCAAATGCTTCAAGGCTATTTGCGAACTTTCTTACTTCTAAGGAGAAACTAGGAGAACTTTATGAATCCACAGGAAGAATTCCAGCACTTAATGGATTTGAGAATGAGGAAAAGTATAAAAATGATCAAATGCTGCAGGGATTCCTAACTCAAATTAATAATGGTGCTGCACTACCAAATGTTCCGGAAATGAGTAACTATTGGAAAAGTTTAGAATCGGCTACTATGGAAATTTGGGATAATGATGCAGAAGTTAAAAAGACGTTGGATAACGCTGCAGAAAATATGAAAAGCGGAATTAAGACAAGTAAGTAAAAATAGCTCGGATAAATGATATTCATTAAATTAAACTAGGTACTTTAGCTTTAGCAGTGTAACAGCAATTTATTTTTAATAAATTATTAAATAGTTTGTGAAATAGCCATAAGTTGGAGTGATAAATGCCAACTTATGGTGACCTCACTATTTATCATTAATGGGGGTTATAGACCATGGCAGGATTGCGTTTTGAGCATGTGAAGAAAAAATATAAAAATGATGCTTATACAGTTAAGGATTTTCATTTAGAAGTGAAAGATAAAGAGTTTTTAGTACTTGTGGGTCCTTCTGGTTGTGGCAAGTCAACAACCCTTCGAATGATAGCTGGGTTGGAGGATATAACAGAGGGAGACTTTTATATTGGGGATAAACTAGTGAATGATCTTGCTCCAAAAGATCGTGACATTGCGATGGTTTTTCAAAATTATGCTTTGTATCCTCATATGACCGTATTTGAAAATATGGCATTTAGCTTAAAACTGCGAAAAGTGCCAAAGAAAGAAATTGAAAAGCAAGTCCATGAAGCAGCAAAAATCTTAGATTTAGACCATCTTTTAAAACGCAAGCCTAAAGCTCTTTCAGGTGGGCAAAGACAGCGGGTTGCTTTAGGACGCGCTATCGTTCGGAATCCACAAGTATTCTTAATGGATGAGCCTTTATCCAATCTAGATGCCAAACTTCGTGTGCAAATGCGTTCAGAAATAAGCAAGCTGCATAAACGTTTGGAAACGACATTTGTGTATGTGACACATGACCAAACGGAAGCAATGACTATGGGAGATAGAATTGTTGTTATGTATAACGGAGAAATACAACAAGTAGCAACACCAACTGACATATATGATTTCCCTGTTAATAAATATGTTGCAGGGTTTATAGGATCACCTGCAATGAATTTTATAGAGGGAAAGATTATAGAAGAGGGCTCGAATCTTTATTTTAGTACGCAGGGAGTCAAGGTCCAAGTTTCTAAAAAAGATGACTACATCCTTCGCTCGAAAGGATATGCTGGCCAAGAAGTGATCCTAGGAATCAGACCTGAAGACTTCTATATTGAAGCAATTAATATAGATACTTATGAAGAGTTATCGGCAGAAATTGAAGTAGTGGAAAATATGGGATCAGAGCTGTATTTATATGTTAAAAATAACTCTATTCCTCTAACTGCAAAGGTGAAAAATAAAGGGGAATACAACAGTGGTGATCATATCACATTGGCCATTGATATGAATAAATGCCATTACTTCGATATGGAAACGGAAAAAGCAATAAGATAAAGAAAGCACTGTGTATATTCAATTAAAAAAATTCGGGGTTTTTAAACTCATATTCTATTAAGTAATAACAGTACTTTTCTAATTTAGAAAAACAGGAGTTGAATCTTCATGCTTGAAAATGTAATTAAGTTTACCAAACTATCTAATAACTCCTATAGAAGGAATGCATCGATTTTATCCATTTTAATGATGGGACTAGGTCAAGTATATAACAAGCAGTATATAAAAGGAATATTTCTTCTTGCCATTCATGCCTTTAGTATATATACAGCCATATATCGTCTTCCTTATGCAGTTTGGGGTTTAATAACTTTAGGAGAAAAAAAGACGCAAATGGAAAAAGTCGGGGGTATATATCAAATGGTAATGGGAGACCATTCCATTTTGTTAATGGTTGAAGGCCTTATTACTCTCTTTATTTTTTGTATTATCGTATGTATATATATTCTAAATATTAAAGATGCGTATATAGTAGGAAAAAGTCGGGAAGAGGGAATAAAGCCTAATACGTTTGTTCAAACAATAAGATATATAACAGAATACAGATTTCCGCAAATTATCTTATCGGTTCCTATGCTTGGTGTATTTTTCTTTACTGTATTGCCAATCATTTTTATGATTTTACTCGCATTTACTAATTATACAAGGGAAAATATGCCGCCTGCTCATTTGGTTGATTGGCAGGGATTTAAGACATTTCTCGATATCTTTAAAATAAAGGCATGGAGTCATACATTCTATGGTGTGATGATCTGGACGTTTATATGGGCTGTTTTTGCGACTCTTTTTCCTTTCATCGGTGGGTTTGGGATTGCGTTGTTAGTTCAGAAAAAGGTGATTAAGTTTAAAAAGGTGTGGCGCACCATTTTTATCCTTCCATTTGCTATTCCTATGTTTGTATCCGTACTTATTTTCCGAAATATGTTTAACGGACAATTTGGTCCTATTAATCAGTATTTAGGGTATCTGGGTATTTCGAAAGTACCTTGGTTAACAGATGTTATGTGGGCAAAGTTTACGGTTGTGTTAGTGAATTTTTGGTTGACCTTTCCGATCAGCATGTTAATGATTATAGGGATTTTGACGACTATTTCAGCAGAATTATATGAAGCAGCAGATATAGATGGTGCAAATGGATTTCAAAAGCTTCGTTTAATTACGTATCCTATAGTTATGAAAACAATGGCTCCTTTACTTGTTGTTACCTTTGCTCAGAATATAAATAATTTCAATGTTATTTATTTGTTAACAAATGGAAATCCAGCAATTGGAGATTATAAATTTGCAGGGGGCACAGATATCTTACTAACATGGCTTTACAAGCTTTCCGTGGAGCAGGGGCAATATAATTTTGCTTCCGTTATTGGAATATTTATTTTTATCATGTTATCAATTTTTACTATTTATAGAATAAAGAAAACAAAATCGTTTAAAGAGGAGGATATACACTGATGAATAAAACGAAATCATTTCTGGATATCTCTTTTAGCTATATAACTTTAATCATCGTTGCTGTCATTTGTATTTATCCTGCCTTATGGGTAATATTGTCTTCTTTTCGTCCAGGAACGTCATTGTTCAGTGAAACTTTGATTCCTGCTCATTTTACGTTTGATCACTATGCAACACTTTTTAAACAATATCCATTTGGACAGTGGTATTACAATACAATTAAGATTTCGTTAATAAGCACATTTTTCGGTACCCTTTTTACATTGATAACAGGATATGTATTTTCTGTTTTTCATTTTAGTGGTAGGAAAAACTTAATGAATACTTTGCTTGTTTTACATGTATTTCCAGGTTTTATGAGTATGATTGCTATCTATATATTGCTTAGCCAGATGAATCTTCTGAATACTCATACTGCACTCATATGTGTTTATGTGGCAGGAGCACCGCTTTGGTTTCTATTCTCGAAAACTTATTTTGACACCATGCCAAAAAGTGTTATTGAAGCTGCCAGAATAGATGGAGCCGGTCATTTAAGGATTTTCACTCAAATTATTTTGCCAATGTCAAAACCATTAATTGTATTTACCTCCCTTATGACATTTAATACAGCATTTACGGATTTTATTTTTTCAAAGCTAATTTTACGTTCCCCCGAACAAAAAACGCTTGCTGTTGGTTTGTTTGATATGATTAATGATAAAGTTGCAGGTCAGCTTCCCTTTACATTATTTGCGGCAGGCTGTGTTATGGTTGCCTTGCCTGTAACATTATTGTTTATGTTCATGCAGCGATACTTGATAGATGGGCTAACAGCTGGGGCTGATAAGGGATAAAAAATCTAGAAAATCAATATTATATGTTTAAAAGCGCGCAAGCCATATCACATCAAATAAAAGAGGGAAAAGATTAATGATGAATGATATAAAAAAACAAGAGCAACATACTACTAAAATTGCAATTATTGGAGGAACATAACGTAAAAGTGCAATATTGGATTCCGGTCTACTGGAAGAAAAACCTTTTACTATCGAGACTCCTGTAGGGAGATCGCCTGAAATCTGGTATGGAAGTTCGAAAAACACACCATTTTATTATTTTTCATGATCATGGCAGTGGCAAGTTTGTAGAGACTTGGGCTGCTTTATATCAATTGGGAGTGAAGGAAGTGATTGGGGGGCGACTGCGGGTGGTATCAATCCAGCAATGAAGACTCGTGATTTTGTTGTTCCTAATGATTTTATTGATTTTAATTTCGAACGTCCTCGCTCACTTCCGCATGCTATCTTTAATGAAGAGGGATTAATTTTGCCGCGATATACACCTGCAACTGATCCATATCTTGAAGAAATACTTCTTAGCGAGACTAAGAGGCGCTTGGAACAGGATAGTGCTTTTAGCTGATATCAATGTACATAAGGGTGGCGTCGTGGTACAGGCCGCGGGAGGTCGCTTTGAAACACCTGCTGAGATTAGGATGTTCCAGCAAATGGGCGGTGATTTAGTAACAATGTGCATTGGTACCGAAATAGCATATGCACGAATGGCAGGCATTCATTATTCTTGTTTGGTTATTATATCCAATCCAGCTGAAGGGCTAGGAGAGTGGAAGTTTGATAGTCTTTTAGATATTTATCAGACATTGAATAAGGTGTCACTAGATATTATCGTTGCTTCGTTGCCTCATATCTTTAATTTGGAAGGGAAGCCCCGTATTGGGGAAGGGTTGCGTATCCATCCCTAAAAAACTATAGGGGATAAGCACCGGGGAGTCATTTTTAAATAGAAAAACGTTTTTCTGTATTTGGATAACAATGGTCAAATTTCAACATCTCATCTTTATGAAGTTAAAGGTAAATATTAGGAAGGAAATGGTTGCAACATTTCTATTTGGAGGGTTATTATGCAGCGAGATATAAAAAAAATCATTTCACAAATGACTTTAGAAGAAAAAGCGAGCTTATGCTCTGGATTGGATTTTTGGAAATTGAAGGGGATTGAGCGATTAGGAATTCCTTCGATTATGGTAACAGATGGTCCACATGGACTTAGAAAGCAAAAAGAAGGAGCGGATCATTTAGGGTTATTTGATAGTGTTCCGGCAACTTGTTTTCCATCTGCTGTCGGGCTGGCAAGTTCTTGGAATAGAAACTTGATTGAACAAGTAGGAATAGCATTAGGAGTGGAAGCCCAGGCAGAAGATGTAGCTGTTCTTCTTGGACCAGGCGTAAATATTAAACGATCCCCTCTTTGTGGAAGAAATTTTGAATATTTTTCAGAAGATCCTTATCTATCATCTGAAATGGCGGCACATCATATTAAAGGTGTTCAAAGTCAGGGTGTTGGGACGTCATTAAAACACTTTGCAGTGAATAATCAGGAGCACCGAAGAATGTCAACGGATGCAGTTGTAGATGAAAGAACGTTGCGGGAAATTTATTTAGCTAGTTTTGAAGGAGCTGTTAAGCAGTCTCAGCCATGGACGGTTATGTCGGCATATAATAAGGTAAACGGAACATTCGCTTCGGAAAATAAAACATTATTAAATGATATTTTGAAAGAGGAATGGGGCTTTGAAGGGTTTGTTATTTCCGATTGGGGAGCTGTTAATGAGCTTGTTGACGGAATAGCTGCTGGTTTGGAGCTTGAAATGCCATCAAGTGGTGGAATTGGTGAACAAAAAATTGCGGATGCTGTAAAGAGTGGCAAACTATCGAAAGAAAAATTGGAACTTGCTGTAGAGAGAATGCTGCGAATTATATTTAGAGCAATGGATCATAAAAAAGAAGATGCTATCTACGATAAAGAAGCTCACCACCAACTTGCACGGGAAGCTGCAAAAGAATGTATGGTGCTGTTAAAAAATGAAGATTGCATTCTGCCGTTGAAAAAAGAAGGCACTATAGCTGTGATTGGAGAATTTGCCAAAAAACCAAGATTCCAAGGGGGCGGAAGTTCTAATATAAAGCCAACAAAGCTAGAAAATATTCTAGATGAAATTTATAGTATTGCTGGCAATAATACAAATGTATTATATGCTGACGGCTATAACCTCAAAAATGATGCTATTGATGAAGCAAAAATTAATGAGGCAAAAGAAACCGCAGCTAAAGCAGATAAAGTGATTCTTTTTGCTGGGCTACCTGATCGTTACGAATCTGAAGGGTATGATCGAGAACATTTACGTATGCCTGAAAATCACTATAAATTGATTAAAGCTGTAGCAGAAGTTAACAGTAACGTTGTTGTTGTTTTAAGTAATGGCTCTCCAATTGAAATGCCTTGGCTCCCTAATGTAAAGGGAGTGCTTGAAGGTTATTTGGGTGGTCAAGCACTTGGAGGCGCCATTGCTGAGTTACTATTTGGAGAAGCAAATCCAAGTGGAAAATTAGCGGAAACTTTCCCTAAGCAATTAAGTGATAATCCATCTTATCTATATTTTCCTGGTGAAGGAGACCAAGTGGAATATAGAGAAGGCGTTTTTATCGGCTACCGCTACTACGATACAAAAGAAGTAGAACCATTATTTCCATTTGGTTATGGCTTAAGCTATACAACTTTTGAATATAGTGATCTATCGATAAGCAACAAAGAAATTCAGGATACAGATCAAGTAACGGTTAGGGTAAAGGTGAAAAATATTGGTGACAGAGCTGGTAAAGAAGTAGTACAGCTTTATGTAAAAGACATAGAAAGCAATGTGGTTAGACCTGAAAAAGAGCTGAAAGGTTTTGAAAAATTAGAACTCCAGCCAGGTGAAGAAAAACTTGTTACTTTTGTATTAAATAGACGTTCTTTTGCTTATTATCATGATGGAATAAAGGATTGGCATGTAGAAACAGGTGAGTTTGATATACTGGTCGGTAAATCTTCTAGAGATATTGTTCTTAAAGATAAAATTCATGTTCAATCGACTACCTATATAAGTAATCCAATCCATCGAAATTCACTTGTTGGAGACTTACTGGCTAATCCCACATTAGCTCCATTAACACAAAAATTTCTTGTGATAGCAAATGAAAATAATCCATTAGCAGCAGAAGTTGATGAAGAAAACGAGAACGCTGAGATGATGGCAGCCTTAAATAAATATTTGCCATTACGAGCACTAGTTAATTTTAGTGAAGGAGTTTTTTCGGAAGAAATGCTAGAAGAGATGATTACGCAATTAAATGAAGTATTAACAAACGAAAATAAATTGCTTTCACAACAAGTTTGATTATAAAATACAGTATTTTACAATGTTAAATAAGAATCCATTTTGAGAAAAAGAGTGATCAAAAATGGATTCTTATTTATTTCCATAGTTAATTGATAAAACCAATAGATACCATGGCAG
>NZ_JBQTCX010000042.1:0-12644 GCF_052663115.1 Niallia yueguangensis | reverse complement strand
AATCTTTCATCCTCAACAATCACTCCACCGTAACAGACTTAGCCAAATTACGTGGTTTATCTACATCGCAGCCTCTGTGTAGTGCTGCGTAGTAGGCGATTAATTGTAGTGGTACAACAGAGATAAGGGGTGTTAACAGTTCGTGCACTGCTGGAATGATGAAGCGGTCGCCTTCCATCTCTAAGCCTTTCATGGAAATGATGCATGGATTTGCACCGCGCGCTACTACTTCTTTTACGTTTCCGCGTATGCTTAGGTTAACACTTTCTTGTGTTGCTAATGAGATAATTGGTGTGCCCTCTTCTATTAAAGCGATTGTTCCGTGCTTTAATTCGCCACCTGCGAAACCTTCTGCTTGGATATAGGAGATTTCTTTTAATTTTAATGAGCCTTCTAACCCAACATAATAGTCAATTCCACGGCCAATAAAGAATGCATTGCGAGTTAATGCTAAATATTCTCTTGCAATGTTTTCAATTTCTTCTTTTTCTTCAAAAATAACTTCCATACTATTAGCGATGATGCCTAACTCATGAATTAAATCAAAATCAGGTTCATAGCCTTTGCTTTTCGCTGTTACTTCCGCAAGAATAGAAAGAACGGCCATTTGTGCTGTGTACGCTTTTGTAGAAGCAACCGCAATTTCTGGTCCAGCATATAATAAAAGGGTATGATCTGCTTCACGGGATAAAGTGGATCCAGGTACATTCGTAATCGTAATCGTTGGGTACCCCAGTTCTTTTACTTGAACTAATACTGCTCTGCTATCTGCCGTTTCGCCGCTTTGTGTAATAAAGATAAATAATGGTTTTTCAGAAAGCAGCGGCATATTATAGCCAAACTCGCTGGCAACATGAACTTCGACAGGTATTTGTGCTAGCTTTTCAATAAACTGTTTGCCAAGCAATCCTGCATGATAGGATGTACCAGCTGCAATAATATATAAACGATCAGCATCCTTCACTGCTTCTACAATGGCAGGATCTATCGTGAGCTTTCCATCTTCATCTTGGTATTCTTGAATGATTTTACGGATTGCTGCAGGCTGTTCATCTATTTCTTTCAGCATATAATGCGGGTATGTGCCTTTTTCAATATCGCTGGCATCTAATTCTGCTGTATATGCTTCTCTAGAAACAACCTCACCGTCTAAAGTTTCAATGGTAACCTCGTCTTTTGAAACAAGCACAATTTCCTTATCAACAAGTTCTACATACGTATCCGTCACTTGCAGCATCGCCATTGCGTCACTTGCTACAACGTTAAAGCTGTCGCCTAAACCAACTAAAAGTGGACTTTTATTTTTAGCAACATAAATAACATCTTTATCTTGTTCGTCCAGCAATGCAATTGCATAGGAACCTTTTAATAGCTTTAACGTTTGTACAAAAGCCTCTTTTACATCGTTGCCTTCTTCAACAAAACGCTCGATTAATTGTACGACTACTTCTGTATCCGTATCACTTTTCAGCACTGCATCTGCAAGATATTCTTTTTTCAGCAAGTCATAGTTTTCAATCACACCGTTGTGAACAATCGTAAAACGGTCTGATGCACTTTTATGTGGATGTGCATTTAATTGACTTGGCACTCCATGTGTTGCCCAACGTGTATGGCCGATGCCTGTTGGTGCAAATACATCCTCATCGACAATATTTCGCAAGTCTGCAATACGTCCTTTTTCTTTAAAAACTTGGACGCCTTCTCCATTGCTTACGGCAATGCCCGCAGAATCATATCCTCTATATTCAAGCTTTTCTAGCCCTTTTAATAAAATCTCTTTCGCATCCAGGTTTCCAATATAACCAACTATTCCGCACATACTTCTTTTCCTCCGTTCTAGGGAAGCAAGAAGCCGGTTTTAGGGGCCGTACTTGCTCCCCTATCTCTGAAATATTTTATGTTCATAAAAATCCTTGTTATTAGCAGATATTCAAAAAGTCACCAAATGATAAGCGGCGAATCTCTTCGTTGGCTTGCTTTTCCGCTACTCACGTATCTAATTGCATACGTTCCGTTGCTCAAAGCTAAGCCGCCTCGACCTTCTTGCTTCTAATTTGTTCCCTTTTTGAACACAGATTATTAGCATGCTCTTCTCTTTGTCCATTAAGTTGCCTTAATGTTTTAAAGAAGAACCAACGATTGGCTAATGCAATCGGGAGGCATCCGCCGAAATTTCGATAAACCTCCACCTCGTCAACTAGATTTGTGTCGTCCATTACTAGTCCAGGCGCTTTATTCCTTTGTAAAACCTCTATCCTCCTTGTGAAAAAATAGTGCTTTTTCACAAAAGCAAGTTAATCATACCTTACATCAAAACATTTCGTCAAATACTATCTATTCGTTTGGTTGTATTTGACATAAAATTCTTACATCTGTTTATAAACAACCTCTTTCAAAGCAAACAGGGTGAAGGAAAAATAACAATGTCATATTTTCCTCACCCTATATAATATGCAAAAGTACTTTTATTGTACCATTGGACATAGTATGAATAGAAGGATCTATCCTCCCTTTTGACCCATCTCCTCTTGCACTACTTCTCCAATAATATTTACGTATGCATCGCATAAGTCTTCCGTAGGTGCTTCTGCCATTATGCGGACAAGAGGTTCTGTTCCAGAAGGACGGACTAGAATTCTGCCGTTTCCATTCATTTCTTGTTCTACTTTTGTAATGACTTCTTTCACCTTTTCATTATCTGTTACATGATGTTTATCGCTTACTTTAATATTCACCAATTTTTGCGGGAATTTTTTCATTTCTCCAGCAAGCTCGGAAAGCGGTTTGTTTGTTGCTTTCATAATATTGACAAGCTGCAACCCCGTTAATAATCCGTCACCTGTTGTATTATAATCTAGGAAAATAATATGGCCTGATTGTTCTCCGCCAAGATTGTACCCGTTTTTACGCATTTCTTCCACTACATATCTGTCGCCGACTGCTGTAGGAATGCTGGCGATTTGATGGACTTCTAACGCTTTATAAAAACCTAAATTGCTCATTACAGTAGAAACCACCGTGTTTTGCTTTAACCGATTTGTTTCCTTCATATATTTCGCACAAATATACATGATTTGATCGCCATCAACTGTTTCCCCATTCTCATCAATCGCAATCAAACGATCACCATCTCCATCAAACGCAAGGCCCACATCTGCTTCTTTTTCTTTTACAAATGCTGCTAACGCTTCTGGATGAGTGGAACCAACCCCATCATTTATATTTAACCCATTAGGAGATGCTCCCATTGTGGAAATATCTGCATCTAAATCAGCAAATAAGTGCATCGCTAAAGATGATGTTGCACCATGTGCACAATCTAGCGCAATATGAATGCCTGTAAACTCTTCCTCTACTGTTTGTTTTAAAAATTGAAGGTATTTCTGTCCGCCTTCAAAATAATCGTCGACATGTCCTAAGTCAGCACCAGTTGGTCTTGGCAATGAATCATTTTCTTGATCAATTAACGCTTCAATTTCTAATTCCTGTTCATCTGACAGCTTAAAACCATCTGGACCAAAAAATTTAATCCCATTATCAGCAACAGGGTTGTGCGAAGCAGAAATCATGACACCTGCCTGAGCTCCTAATACTTTTGTTAAATACGAAACTCCTGGTGTTGAAATAACGCCTAAGCGCATTACTTCAGCACCAATTGATAGTAAACCTGCCACTAGAGCCCCTTCCAGCATATGGCCAGATATACGAGTATCACGACCAATTAATACTTTTGGCCGCTCTTGATCTTTTGTTAGTACAAAACCACCAAATCTTCCAAGCTTAAATGCTATTTCCGGCGTTAGTTCACTGTTTGCAATCCCTCGCACTCCGTCCGTACCGAAATATTTACCCATCTAATTAATCGCTCCTTCTAACTATAATAAAACCTTATTAAGCACCTTTTGTAGAAATAGATACACTTGCTGTCTCTCTTGCCAGCTCCCAACTCGTGTCTTCTGGACCATCGACGCTTATTTGCACTTCATGTTCTCCCTCTTCCAAACCAGTAACATCTACATAGATGGAAAAATCCGATGCCTTGATTCCTTTTAAAATCGAATCCTTGGCTGTGACCTCTATATTTGTACTTTTCTTTTCAGGAGAGGTAATACTGCCTGTAAGATTTTTTCCTAATCCTTGTATACTAATCGGAACATTTGCCAATGTTTTTGAACTTGTTTTTTCAGCCGAAGAAGTCTCATCTGACTCTGATTCCGGCTCCGGATCTGGTTCTGGTTCTGCATTTGTTTCTTCAGTTGATTCTTCGTTGTTTTCTTTAGCAAGTGTTACTTTTACGGTTGCATTTACTAGTTCAGGATCAACTGATGTAATACCATCAGATATGATAATTGGCAATGATAATGTTTCATCTTTTTCAATTTTACTTAAATCGACCTCAACTCTAACATTTTCCGTATTTTTCAGCACATTTTCCGTTCCAAATATACTAGCTTCTTTTGTATCCAATGTGATCGAGTCAATCGTCACATTAGAAGGCGGCGACCCCTTTTCCACTATGTTAATCGGAACTTTTTTACTGACTCTTTTGACAGGAATTGTTACATTTACTGTTTCTGGTTCTACTTGTACATCCAATTTATTTAGTCTACTGTCTAAAACAGAAATTGCTGCTTGTTGTTCAATCGATTGCGATGTTGAGCCATTTACTTCTACATTTGCTTTAACATAAGCTACCTTATCAATTTCATCCTTCGCACCTGTTACTTTTACTGTACCCGGATTGATAGATGCTGCTTCTGCTGAATAGCCATCTGCAATTGATTTACTGCTATATTCTGCTTCTACTTTAAATTCTTTTGTTACTTTTTCTTTTACAGTTACTTCAGTATTAGTAGGATTAATCTTAGCTTTTAGCTTATCGGATAAATCTTTAATTTGTAATTTTACCTCTTTTGTCCCGATCTTTGCATTCGCTAAATTGACAAACACCTCAAAATCCCGTTTCTTTTTCGTAACCTGTACATGACTTGTTGGTCCACTAAGTGTAACATCCACCGTTTTAGGAACTCCCGTTACAACTACATTTTCTGTATCATAATACACTTTCACTGGAACATTCTCTACTACATCCGTACCATTATCTCCTGGTACATTGACATCACTTGAATCTTTATCTGGGTCATATACAGAAGAAAATAATAAAAGTGCCAAGGCAAAGGTTATGATTTTCATAAATAATTTACTATCTATAATTTTATCAAATAGTTTATTCATTTCTCTTCCCCTTCCAGCTCCATTTTACGGCAGAAGCTTGTTTGGTAGAAGGTAAAACTAAGGCGCTTGACAGCATTTCTCTAAACGTATCCAACTTTAATTCACGGTGAAGCTCTCCATTTTTCGTAATAGAAATAGCTCCTGTTTCTTCTGATACGACAACCGTTATACTATCTGTCACTTCGCTTATTCCTAAAGCTGCTCGATGCCTCGTCCCTAATTCTTTTGAAATAAAGGGACTCTCAGACAAAGGAAGATAACAAGCAGCTGCTGCTATATTGGCTCTTTGGATAACAACAGCCCCATCGTGCAAAGGCGTATTTGGAATAAAAATATTGATTAGCAATTCGGAAGATATCTTTGAATTTAAGGAAATGCCTGTTTCAATATAATCACTCATACCTGTTTCTCTTTCAATCGATATAAGTGCTCCAATTCTTCGTTTTGCCATATAGTCAACGGCTTTAACAATCGCTTCAATCACATTTTCCTGGATCTCTTCTTCCTGCATACCGCCTCTGGAGAAGAATTTCCCGCGTCCTAATTGCTCAAGGGCCCGCCTTAACTCCGGCTGGAATATAATGATAATGGCCAATGCCCCCCAATAGATGACCTGCTCCATCATCCAGCCTAATGTTTGCAGTTGAAAATAATCACTTAATAGTTTGACAATAAGAATGACAAAGATTCCTTTTAACAGTTGTACTGCCTTTGTCCCTCTAATAATCATGATTAATTTATAGATGACATACCACACAAGGAGAATGTCTACTGTATTCGCTAAATATTTTAAAAAATGGAAATCTGCTAACGACATTTTCCTTCCTCCAAAGTATATATTTCAAAAGTATCCTAATTGTTTATAAGAAGTTGTTCAAAAAGTCTAGGAAAACAAGCTTGCAAATCTCTTCATTATGTCGTCTCTGCAATGCTCCACTGCGCTCTGGGATTATGAATTCCGTACCTTAACCTTCACCGCTCTGATTTTCCTTTTTTTTGAACACCATTTATAACCTACAATTAACATATTATATCATATTTCGTTCTAGTACCAATTTAGAGGCACTAGCAAGTAATCATGTTGTAAAAATAAAGACCTTCCTTATTATATGCCTTTTTTTCTTAAAAACAAATAATTAACTGTTTATTCTTCATTAGAAACAAGCAATGGTAGACGCTAACACCATTCAGGCGAAGTTCCGTACCTTTTCTCATAAAGAAAAGCTCCCTACAATTAAAATGCAGGGAGACTATTTTTTTCCTTTTGATTATCACCATTAAAAACGTCGATAATATCGGAAAAAGTATTTTTCATGTGATACCATAACCAGTCAAATACTTCATTTACCTCTTTTATTTCTCCAGTTACTTGGTCAGCTGATGCCATGTATTTTTTACCATTTATTACTGTTACATTCCCATCAACTTGTCCTTCGATTTTTATATTACCATTCCGAACGGTAATATCACCTTTCACTACTTTCCCTTCTGGAACAATCGCTGTATCATTTTGCACAACTAAGTTCTCTTTTTTAGAAACAGAAAATTGATGATCCTCGTTCCATGCAGATAATAAGCTGGAAACCATTAATATGATAAATAAGGATGCCGCAGCAAAAAGCGGATGGTGTCTTACCCACCTTTTGAACGTTGCCCTTTTTTGTTCTTTTGGCAGCTTTGCCATCACTTTTTCCGTAAAATGAACTGGTGCATGTATATGTGATGTGCTTTGGACTAAGGCGATTGTTTTCTTTAATTCATGAAAATGCGTGGAACAGTCATTACATTCCTGCAAATGTTTTTTCAATTCTTCTTTATGGCTGAAATCCATTTCATCATCGAGATATTCATGCATATATTCAATAATTCTTGTTGGACAAGTCAATACATTTCACCTTCTTTATCAGACATACCGTAATTGTTTTCTTAATGCTTCTCTTCCTCTGTGAATGCGTGTTTTTACTGTTCCTAAAGGAAGCTCTAAAATTTCACTTATCTCGTTTAAAGAAAGCTCCTCGATATATTTTAATACAATAACCGCTCGATACTTCTCTGGTAGTTTCGATATTTCCCGCTGTATCAATGCTTGCAATTCTAGACTTTCGACATCTTCCTCTGGCAGTCTTGTATTAGCTGCTAATTGGGAATACATATTTAACCCTTCTGTACCTGGAACTTCTGCATCAAGATAATAATCCGGCTTTTTCTTTCTTATACGATCTATACAAAGATTTGTAGCAATCCGATATAGCCATGTCGAAAACTTTAATTCTATGTTAAACCTGCTTATATTAACATATGCGCGAATAAAGGCTTCCTGTGCCATATCTTCTGCTTCATGACGATTTCCAAGCATTCGAAAACAGATCTGAAATACCTTGTCTTTGTAAATTTCTATAATTTCGCCAAAGGCATTCTGATCCCCTTTTAATACTTGTTTAATCCTTTTTTTTACTATGGCTTCCATCTATTTTACCTCCGCTCTAAATGCGGCTAATCGATAATACGTATCGATAGCGGAAAAGGTTTCACTTTTTTTCATCACTGTTTTTAAAAATTTTTATGTTTTTTAATAAGTTGTATTTTCTCCCCAATAGAGAAAATTTTAAAAAATATATGTATTTTTCACTTTTTTGATAGACTTGATATTATTTTAACAAATTATGACACAATTTGTTAAAATAATTTTATTTTTAGTTATAAAAAAACGAATATTATGGTAAAATCAAGAAAATCGACATATAGAGGTTGTTCAAAAAGTTCAGGAAAAATAGCTGTCGAATTTCTGCGTCAGTTTGTTATCTGCTTCTCGTATTAACACAGGATCTTCAATTAAAAAACGCTCACGTCCTGTGAGCAACATTGAAGCCGCCATATCCTGTGAAAGTCCAGTGCACTAAGCTACACTTCCTTGAACTCCTCGACTATTTTTGTCCTCCTTTTTGAACACTCACTTATTAAAAATAATGAACGGATTGAGGGGGAAGCTTATGTCTGAAAAGAAATTGCTCCAGGATATTGAAGAACATCGTGAGAAACTGATCTATCTTGCAAATCACACGTCCTTTTCGCATCCAAGAGTTATTAACATAAGCACCGAGTTAGATGAATTATTAAATAAATACAACAGTTTTCTACTTTCTAAATATAATAAAGCAAAAAATTAAATAGGATCATTTTACTAACTTCAGAAAAGGTATCCAAAAAAGAGCTTAAGCGTTACTATCATGTACGATAATCATTACAATTAACATACAAATAAGATCGTACACAGATTCCCTTTTTTTAGGATACCTTCTTATTAAGGTGTTATAAAAGCTTTCCCCCAAACATAAAAGCCAAAAGCAACCGCCACCATAGCGGTTTTATTTCGGTCATCCAAAATCGGGTTACCCTCTACAAATTTCCCCGCAGAGAAGTTTCCGCTGTACGATAAACCGTTACTTCGATGCCTTTGTATATAAAGGCTGTTTTCGTATAGAATGTTGCTTTTAAACTCGCAGCCTGAATACACTTCGCTTTCCGCGGGCGAGCGTCGAGCCTCCTCGTCGCATACGCTCCTGTGGGGTCTCGTCTTTCTCGTATTCCCACAGGAGTCTACGTGTATTCAGTCTGCTGAGTACTTCTTCTCCCATTTTCTTACGTAAAAACCAACAATCTGTGAGAAAACAGCATATATAAAAAAACCAAGCACAAAAGTGCTTGGTTTTTTTATGGATGAGCCATGGAGGATTCGAACCTCCGACCCTCTGATTAAAAGTCAGATGCTCTACCAACTGAGCTAATGGCTCTTGGCTGGGCTAGCTGGATTCGAACCAACGAGTGACGGAGTCAAAGTCCGTTGCCTTACCGCTTGGCTATAGCCCAACAAAAAAATAAAAGGACATATCTATGTTGTCCAATTTTTAAATGGTGGAGGGGGACGGATTCGAACCGCCGAACCCGAAGGAGCGGATTTACAGTCCGCCGCGTTTAGCCACTTCGCTACCCCTCCGATATTAAAAATCATTTTAATATTCCATAATGGTGCCGGCGAGAGGACTTGAACCCCCAACCTACTGATTACAAGTCAGTTGCTCTACCAATTGAGCTACACCGGCAATATAATTTAGTATCTCTTCTTAAAAGAAGTTTATTCATGTTGTGATTACTTATTATTTTATGATAAAATCGATAAGGCGATTTTTTTGTCATAAATAATTATGGTGGAGGATGACGGGATCGAACCGCCGACCCTCTGCTTGTAAGGCAGATGCTCTCCCAGCTGAGCTAATCCTCCATTTGGTGACCCATACGGGATTCGAACCCGTGTTACCGCCGTGAAAGGGCGGTGTCTTAACCGCTTGACCAATGGGCCGTATTTACTTTTTTGTTGTTGTCCCAACTGACAAGATTTATTATATAAAAAAGAAATAGGTTTGTAAAGCAAAAATAAAAAGTTTAAATTTTCAGATTTAATAAGAAATAATTCCCTTTTTCTGTATAAAAACATAGCATCCTTCATCCATTTGGCACAAGCCTTTCCCCTAAATGGGGGTTATCTAACTTAATCGAAATAATGCTGTATGCAGCCTGCTTACACCTTTTTTAATCTCCTCTTTTGCTAAATGTCCATAACCTATAATCAATTGATTAGAATACGTTCCTTTTTCTATAAAATGCGCTTCCACTGGGTACACTTTTACTCCTAGTTTTCCAGCCTCCTCAACAAGTTCTTTTACTCGAAGCAACTGCTTAAATTCAACAATTAGATGCAGCCCCGTCGAATAACCGAAAATATTAATTTCATTTGCGAAGGTTGATTTTAATTCATGGATTAGGACATCTCTGCGATATTTATAAATTTTTTTCATTTTCCTAATATGCCGTTCTAAATACCCCTCTGAAATAAATTGAGCTAAGACAAGCTGATCTAATGAAGGATTATGTAAATCAGTCAACCATTTTAATCTTCTACATTTTTCTATCAAACACGGCGGCAACACTAAATATCCTATTCTAAGAGCAGGGGATAAAATTTTACTAAATGATCCTACATATATTACACGCTCTGGCTCCAACCCCTGTAAAGAGCTTATCGGCATACTTTCATAGCGAAATTCACTGTCATAATCATCCTCAACAAGATAACATTTTTTATTCCGCGCATACTGCACGAGTTGAATTCTTCTTTGAATCGATAAAGTCCCCCCTAAAGGAAACTGATGAGAAGGAGTTGTAAAAATAAGCTTTGGACTTTTATTCACAGGCAGCATAGACGTCATTATCCCATGATTATCAACTGGTACTGGACAAATGGAAGCACCGGTATTTTTAAAAATCGTTTGAATATCATTGGTGATAGGGTCTTCCATGAGCACATCATCACCAGGGGATAATATTAGCTTGGAGACAAGGGTTAAAGCTTGGACTGCTCCTGAAGTAATCACAATTTGTTCCGGGTCACAAAAAACTCCTCTTGTTTTTTGCAAATATCGTACCAAAATTACTCTTAATTCCGGACGTCCTTCCGGAACATCATAGCCAAACGTTGAAGAATTAATATCATTCCATACTATATGCGCTAACTTTAACCATGTTTTACGAGGAAATAAATCTAATGCTGGTATTCCGGATCGGAAATCGATACTATCAACCGAATCCTTGGAATGTTCCTTTAAAGTTGAAAAGTGTGGTATTTGCTTATGCTGTTCTAAATACGTTCCTTCAGCAACATATGTACCTGAACCTCTCCGTGCTATTAAATACCCTTCAGCAAGCATTGCTCGTACGCTTCTAAAATAACATTTCTTGAAACTTTTAACTCAGAAGAAACTTCTCTCGTTGATGGCAATTTATCTCCTGATGATAGTTGTCCATTTAAAATTTTTTCTCTTATTTGCTGATAAACCTGTCGAATCAAAGGAATATCAGATGACCGATTAATAGATATCCAAAACATGTATCTTCCTTTCCGCCCAAATGGCACCATAAAAATAGGGTCAAGGTGGTGCTAATATCCATGATTTTAACATGTTAAGGTAATAACAGAAAGTTCTAAACACCCTGAAGATTACAAGCACTACATGCTTCAGCGGCGTTCTTTAAAAAGATGCTAAGAACGAATTATCGTAAAGCTTGAACTATTAAATCAGCAAAGGGGATAGTAACATGAAAAACAATATGAAAGCCTATTTATCAATGACCATTGCAATGACAACGGTCGGCAGTTCTTTTGTCGTTGGCAAATTAATAGTAGAGAGCTTCCCTATCTATTTAGCATCTGCTATTCGCTACGGCATAGCAGCAGCCATATTACTGTTGCTACTTTATATAACCGAGAAACCATTTCCGAAAATTAAACCTAAATACATTTTTTCATTGGTTCTCCTATCGTTGACTGGTGTATTTGGCTTTAGTGTTTTGCTTTTGTATGGGTTGCAATACACATCTGCAACAGAGAGCGGCATCATCACTAGCACAAGCCCTATGGTGATTTCTCTCATCTCCTTTTTCTTCTTAAAAGAACGGCTCTCACGGTCTCAATGGCTCGCCATTCTACTAGCTGTCTGTGGCATTTCACTCATTCATTTGCTCAGCAGCAATACGCAAGCGATTAACCATGAAGTTCCGAATTGGATAGGAACTCTATTAATTTTTGGTGCCCTTATTGGCGAGTCCTTATTTACTATTATCGCAAAAGTACTATCGGACAAACTATCACCACTCGCTATAGCTACTTTTGCTACTATTATAGGTTTTGTTCTATTTTTGCCTTTTGCAATCTATGACGCACTATCCTTCGATTTCTCACAGCCAACCTTTGCGGACTGGATATACATTATTTATTACGCATTAATTGTTACAGTTATTGGATTTGTATTTTGGTACTACGGAGTGTCAAAGGTTCCAGTTAGTACATCTGCAGTGTTCACTGGTGTAATCGCCAACTCTGCACTGCTTCTGTCCTATCTGTTTCTTCACGAAACTTTTCAATGGGGACATTTAATCGGTGTATTATTTGTTTTCATAGGGATTATTATGATAACTCGACAACCGATTACAGGATGTTTAGATAATAAATAAAGATTCTCTAGCTTGTCATGAGCTATTGGGGCAAAAAATAAATCGGTCAATTGTTTGGTCAGTTTAACGAAATTTTAAGCATAAAAAAGCCATCTCTCAATTAAGAGAAATGGCTTTATATCAATGCTTTTATTTAAGCTTCCAACCGGGCTCGAACCGGTGACCTCTTCCTTACCATGGAAGTGCTCTACCTGCTGAGCTATGGAAGCACTTTGCTAACATATCAAAAAAATTCTTCTATAAATAAAAATGGCTCCGCAGGTAGGATTCGAACCTACGACCGTTCGGTTAACAGCCGAATGCTCTACCACTGAGCTACTGCGGAATAGTTTAAAAATATG
>NZ_JBQTCX010000041.1:0-13820 GCF_052663115.1 Niallia yueguangensis | reverse complement strand
TAATATTAACATTCAAACCATCTATTGTCAAATGTTTTTTTATTTATTTTTCACAACCTTGTTGCGACTCTTAGTATATTATCACCTTATACTTTTAAAGTCAATAATATTATTAAAAAAACAACTAAATTAAATTAGTTGTTTTACAAAATATACTTTTGAATCGCTACAAGGGCTGCTACTCCAGGAATTCCTAATATACCTGACACAGTCGAAGTAGCAAAATTAATAGGAATATGAATTCCATATTTATTCCCAAAAGCGTTAAGGAAAAATAAAAAAAGTGCTCCTATGACTAGTTTTATTATACCTTGACCAATAAAACGCAATGGTTTAAAAGGTGTTCCTGCAATAAGCAACAAAACAACAAGTCCAACGACAATAGAGATAATCATAACAGGGCTCAAAATCAACTCATCCTCCCTAAAATAACTTGTACTAATAGATATGTGGCATATCTATTTAGTAGAACTAAGGAGAATAAAGAAAAGCTTCAGCGACTTATTCAACGCTGAAGCTAGAAATTGAAAAATTTTATCTTTAAACTAATTACCTTAACGTAACATTTCTTTCTTTCGCTTCTTTAAAAAGAAAAAAATATTTTGCTTCTGTTAATCTTGCAGCACATAATACTTCATCAGAAGGATCAAAACTTTTATCTAACAATGTCTTTTCGTTTAACCAATCCTGCTTTAAATGTTTAAACTGGACTAATAATTTTTCATCGAATTCTTTTCTTAATTTTCCCTTTCGGCGAAAAAACATCTCTAATAGTCCCCCAATATTATACTTCTCTTCTTCCTTCTAACGCCTTTGAAAGTGTTACTTCATCAGCATATTCCAGATCTCCACCAACTGGTAATCCATGTGCTATTCTTGTTACTTTAATACCTGAAGGTTTTAATAATCTCGAAATATACATGGCAGTTGCCTCTCCTTCAATATTAGGATTGGTTGCCATAATCACTTCTTCTACCTCTTCTTCCTGCAGCCTTTTGATCAGTGATGGAACATTTATATCTTCCGGACCTATTCCATCCATTGGTGAAATTGCTCCGTGCAATACATGATACAATCCTTCATATTCTTTCATCTTTTCCATCGCAATAACATCTTTAGGATCTTGCACGACACAGATGATTTTTCTGTTTCTTCTTTTATCTTCACAAATATAACAAGGATCTTGATCTGTTATATGACCACAAACAGAACAATAAGTTAAATTTCTTTTTGCATTTACTAATGCTTTTGCAAAATCTAAAACGGTATCTTCTTTCATATTCAATACAAAAAAAGCCAGTCGCGCAGCCGTCTTAGGGCCGATACCTGGCAATTTCATAAAGCTATCAATTAGCTTCGATATTGGTTCAGGATAATGCATAATCTCCCTCCTAGAACATTCCCGGAAGATTCATCCCTTTAGTGAATTGTCCCATCGTTGAATTTGCAAGCTCATCTGCTTTTTTTAATGCATCATTTGTAGCTGCAAGTACAAGATCTTGGAGCATTTCCACATCTTCTGGATCTACAACTTCTTCCTTGATTGTCACTTCTACTATTTCTTTATGGCCCGTTACAACAACCGTTACCATACCACCGCCAGCAGTACCTTCAATCTTTTTTTCTCCTAGCTCCTCTTGCGCCTCAGCCATTTTTTTTTGCATTTTTTGCATTTGTTTCATCATGTTTTGCATATTACCCATTCCACGCATTGTTATTACCTCCATTATAAATAATTATCAACTAAATATTTTCTCCTATTACATATGTTACAATGATTCCTATCATGCTTACTCTTTTACCTCTAACAATTCTTCACCAAATAATTTAATTGCTTCTTCTACAACCGGGTCCTTTTTATCGGTTTCCGAAGCATCCCCTTCAGATGAATGAGAATGGTAGGAGCTGCTCAAGAAGTCTTCCCTTATCTTCAGCCACTGATCCTCTGGAACACCTACTATTTTATATTTTTTCCCAATTAATTGATATAAAGAATTGGTAACGGTCTCTATAAATTTACCATTATCCAATGCCATTTGACAGTGAATTTCATATTTAAATTTAATGATAATCGAATCATCGGAAGCTGCTACCGGCTCTGCTTCGTTTAATAATGCAGCTTGTGACCGCATTTGATTTTGCACCAGTTTATTTAACATTTCTCCCCAATTGCTTTTAATATGCTGCAGCTCAGGTTTAGTCGCCACCTTAAGTATCTCATTAATTTTTCCAGCAGGTGCCTGAAACCCTTTTCGATTGGTTCTTGGTTTCTTTTGAGGAGCTGCACTCTCGGCTCTGACACTTACTCCATGTTGCTTTAACGCTGCAAGTTCTTCTTCAAGAGAATCAATTTTTGCCATTAAACGCTGGAGCTCAGGTAGGGATGCATCGCTTTTAGCATGACGCGGTCCTTCTAATTGACATAATTTCACGATTGCCACTTCTAAAAAGATTCTTGGATGGTTAGTCCAACGCATGTCCTGCTGTGTTTTATTTAACAGATTTATTATTTTATATATATGCTCCTGTACGTATGCTTCTGTTAAATCTTTAAACTCATCATCCAACAGCACTCTTTCTAATGACTCTTCCAGATTTGGCGCTGTTTTATATAACAGCATATCTCGATAAAAGAAAATAAAATCTTCAATAAAACGGCCAGGATCTTTTCCTGCAAGCAATAGTTCCTCTAAATATTGTAACCCATTAATCGTATCATTTTCAAAAATTGCTTTGGCTAATTTATTTAAAAAACCTTGAGAAACTGCTCCAGTAACAGTTAATGCATCATCAACTGTTACGGAATCTTCACTATAGGAAATCGCTTGGTCTAATAAACTAAGCGCATCACGCATTCCTCCATCAGCCGCTCTTGCAATCATTTGCAGCGCTTTTTCTTCACAAGAAATACCTGACTCTTGTACAATGACACTCATTCTATTTACAATAGATTGTGCGGTAATTCTCCTGAAATCAAATCGCTGACATCTCGAAATAATCGTTAATGGAATTTTATGAGGCTCCGTAGTGGCTAATATAAAGATAACATGTTTTGGGGGTTCCTCTAAAGTTTTTAGCAATGCATTAAAAGCTCCTATTGAGAGCATATGCACTTCGTCTATTATATAAACTTTATACGGCACAGAACTTGGAGCGTACTTTACTTTATCTCTAATATCCCGTATTTCCTCTACACCATTATTAGATGCTGCATCTATTTCGATTACATCTGGAATAGAACCATCTGTAATCCCTTTGCAAGCTGTACATTCATTGCACGGTTCTCCGATTGGAGCTCGTTCGCAGTTCACTGCTTTTGCCAATATTTTCGCAGCACTCGTTTTCCCTGTTCCTCTTGGTCCCGAAAAAAGATAAGCATGTGATATTTTTTGTTGAAGAAGGGCATTTTGCAACGTTTTGGTTATATGTTCCTGACCGACAACATCAATAAACTGCTGTGGTCGCCAAACTCTATATAATGCTTGGTAATTCATCGATTCGCCCCCTTGTCGTTATTCCCATGATTATTATAGCTTATCTATTCTCTTTTTTACATATATGTAATATGTAAAAAAACCCACCCTTTAAACGAGGATGAGTTTATTATGTAAAATATAACTGCCGTGCACCTTTCTTCGACTAGCACCCATAAGCGTTACTTAAGTAGTTAGCTCAGTCCAGGTAACCCTGCGGCACATGGGGGTGTCCACTTAATGCTGCTTCCTTCCGGACCTGACATGGTTCATGGATTCCCATTGCGCAGGACCCGGACGTCAACACCACTTGCTTAAGGCAGACCCTACAGGATACTAGCCTCAGAAAGGAATTCAGCCTCGCTAGAGCGGATTGCGAGTACAGGGCACCGCTACCTCCCCGCTTAGCACGACAAAATTGATACCATTATTAAGGTGTCTTGTTTGTAAGACACATTTATAAGTATACTGATAAAGTAACAAAAATGCAACGGTTATCATTTGTTAATTATTGTAATTGTTTTTTCACAGCTTCTCTTCTTTTTTACGAGCGCGCAATTCTCTAAAAAAAAGAGAAAGCAATTGTCCGCATTCTTCTGCTAAAACACCTGACACCACTTCACTTTGATGATTAAACCTACTATCTTCTAATAAATTCATAAATGTCCCAGCACATCCTCCTTTAGGATCGCTTGCTCCATATACTACTTTAGCAACCCTTGAAAGGATAATTGCCCCAGAACACATGGCACAAGGCTCAAGCGTTACATATAATACGGCATCTTCTAATCTCCATGTCCCTAATTTTTTACAAGCTTTATCAATCGCTAATAATTCTGCATGCGCTACCGCTGTTTGCTCTGTTTCTCTTAGATTATGTGCAGCAGCAAGTATTTCTCCGTTTTGTACAATGACAGCCCCAATAGGCACCTCATTAACAGCTGCAGCTTTTTTCGCTTCCTCGATTGCCAACTGCATATAAAAAGAATGTTCATTTTCTAATGTCATCTAACACACACCTTACGTATTCTCATTTAACTAAAATCATTTACTTTTACACAAATTATAGAAAGACCTATATATTAACGACCATTATAACTTACAGATGGCATATTTAGAAAAAATAATGTCAAATTGCCTGTAATAGTTACAAAAACATTTACCTAGCAAGGACTAAGATATCTAACTTGAAACATCAATTCTGGTATTGAAAAAAATACTATCATGTCTACCCTTTTCCCTTCATAAAATGGACTAAGTGCTTTTAACTGTAGGAGGGAATAGAATGCAAATTCATGTAGTACAAAGTAATCAAACGTTAGCAGGCATTGCTCAAACCTATGGGACAACGGTTGCAGACATTGTGGAAGCAAATGAACTTCCTAATGCCAATCAATTAGTGGTTGGCCAGGCATTGGTAATACCAATAATCGGAAGTTTTTATTGGGTGCAATCCGGCGATAGTCTTTGGTCCATTGCTCAAAAATTTCAACTGACTTATCAAGAGTTAGCCTCCATTAACAGAATACCAATTAATCAACCATTACAGGTTGGATTACGATTATATATACCACAAAGACCAAAAATGGCAGCAGAATTTAATGCATATGTGGAACCAAGAGGGGAATCCGTCTCTCCAGTTTTAGAAACAAGTGCACGTGAAGCAGCACCCTACTTAACTTATTTAGCACCTTTTAGCTTTCAGGCTCTAAGAGATGGTTCACTAAAAGAACCTTTATTAAATAACTTCCCCGCTATTGCAAAAGCGAATAATAATGTTTTAATGATGGTCATTACAAACCAAGAAAATGATCAGTTTAGCGATGAATTAGGACGAATCCTTTTAAATGATCAGGCCATCCAAAATAGATTTTTAAATAATATTGTAAATACCGCTAATAAATATGGATTTAAAGATATTCATTTTGATTTTGAATATTTAAGACCAGCAGATAAAGAAAGCTATAACAGTTTTCTCAGAAAAGCAAAATCTCGTTTTGCAGAACAAGGATGGTTATTATCAACCGCGCTTGCTCCGAAAACGAGCGCAGATCAAAAAGGTAAGTGGTATGAAGCACATGATTATAAAGCACACGGGGAAATTGTCGACTTTGTTGTCATTATGACATATGAGTGGGGTTACAGCGGGGGGCCGGCTATGGCTGTTTCACCAATTGGACCAGTTAGAGACGTATTACAATATGCTATTACGGAAATGCCACCTTCCAAAATAATGATGGGCCAAAATTTATATGGATATGATTGGACACTTCCCTTTGTAGAAGGCAGCATCGCCAGAGCACTTAGTCCACAAGCAGCCATCCAACTCGCCAGAGAAAATAAGGTACCGATTCTTTATGATCAAAAAGCACAGGCTCCTTACTTTAAATACACGGACACGAGCAATAAATTACATGAAGTTTGGTTTGAGGATGCAAGATCTATTCAAGCCAAATTTAATTTAATTAAAGAATTGAATCTACGAGGAATGAGTTATTGGAAATTAGGACTATCGTTTCCGCAAAATTGGTTATTGATCGTCGATAATTTCCAAGTTACAAAAAGACCTTAATATTTAAAAATATTTCGCTTTGTAACTGCGTACCCCTAAAACACTCGTCCTACCAAACACAATACATATAAAAATCCAAACAGTCTTTTTTCATACAAAAGAGCTTACTGCAAATGCAGTAAGCTCAATATCTCCAATATTTATGCGCAATTGTATTAAAATCATGGAGGAGGAAAGGGGATTCGAACCCCTGCGCGGTTTGACCCGCCTGTCGGTTTTCAAGACCGATCCCTTCAGCCGGACTTGGGTATTCCTCCATCAGACAAGATATAATATATCACTTCTTAAAATAGAAGTCAACACTATTTTTTATTTTTTTACTATAAAAGGAGAATCAGCCTCCTTTTATAGTAAAAATAGCTGTCAGTACTTATTTCGCAGCAATTACTTCTTTATTCCCCATGTAAGGACGAAGTACTTCTGGAATTATCACACTGCCATCTTCTTGTTGGTAGTTTTCTAAAATGGCTGCAACTGTACGGCCAATCGCCAATCCTGATCCATTTAATGTATGAACATGTTCCGGTTTGCCTTTAGGATCTCTACGGAAACGAATATTTGCTCGTCTCGCTTGGAATGCTTCGAAATTACTGCAAGAAGAAATTTCTCGGTACATATTATAGCTTGGAATCCAAACTTCTACATCATATTTTTTGGCAGCAGTGAATCCTAAATCTCCTGTACACATGCTTAATACACGATATGGTAATTTTAACAGCTGCAGTACTTTCTCTGCATTTGCTGTTAAAGTCTCTAATTCTTCATAAGAATCTTCTGGCTTCACAAACTTTACTAATTCTACTTTGTTAAATTGATGTTGTCTGATTAACCCTCTTGTATCTCTACCTGCTGAACCTGCTTCAGAACGGAAGTTAGCACTAAAAGCCGCATATTTAATCGGAAGCTGTTCTCCATCTAATATTTCATCACGGTGCAAGTTGGTCACAGGAACCTCAGATGTCGGGATTAAAAAGTAATCTTCTTTTTCAATTAAAAAGGCATCCTCTTCAAACTTAGGAAGCTGTCCTGTTCCCGTTAAACTTGCTCTATTTACTAAAAATGGTGGAATAACCTCTTGGTATCCATGTTCTTCTGTATGAAGATCCAGCATAAAGTTAAAAAGGGCTCTCTCTAGTCTTGCTCCTAAACCTTTATAAAACACAAAACGACTGCCTGTAACTTTTGCTGCACGTTCAAAATCAAGTAAATCTAAGTCAGTTGCAACATCCCAATGCGGCTTAGGATCAAATGCAAATTGGCGGATTTCTCCCCATTTTCTAACTTCAACATTATCATCCTCAGTATCTCCTACTGGTACACTTTCATGCGGTAGATTTGGAATACCCAACATAATCGCTTGTAGTTTTTCTTCTACAATTCGGAGCTCATCATCAAACCCCTTAATCTTCTCGCCAACTTCTCTCATCTCGACAATAAGAGCATCAGCATCCTTTTTTTCTCTTTTTAATACAGCAACTTGCTGTGACACTTCATTTCTTCTGCTTTTAAGCTGCTCTGTTTCAACGATTAATTCTCTTCGTCTTTTGTCTAATTCCTCAAAGTTATCCAGTTCAGATAAGTCTTCTCCTCTGTGCTGCAATTGTTGTTTTACCATTTCAAAATTAGCACGGACAAATTTTATATCCAACATATTCTTTCCTCCTATTTATCTTCTTTTTTTAATATCAAAAAAAACAAAAAACTCCCATCCCTATAAAGGGACGAGAGTTACCCGCGTTGCCACCCTAGTTGAAAGCATGCTACTTTCCACCTTAAAGAAAATAACGGTTTTTAGCCGAAAGCAATTACTAGCTAATACAGCGTTCCATGCTTTTACTCTAGGATGGATTCACAGGTTTTATTCACCGATTCGCACCAATCATCGGCTCTCTTTAGAATATTGCACCTATTACTATTTCCTATCAATGTAGATATACTATATAATTTTTTTCATCGTACTATAATTATTAACACACTTCAACCATAATATGCAAATTAATTTTTTGCTTCCTTCGCCATGTTAATAAAGTATCCAGTTAATCGATGATCCTCTGTTAACTCTGGATGAAAAGAGCATCCAAGAAATTGACCTTCTCTTGCTGCCACAATTCTCTCATTATGCTTTGCAAGAATCTCAACATTCTCTCCTGCTGACATAATATGTGGTGCTCGAATAAAGACTGCTGTAAAATCATCTGCTACACCAGCTATATCTAAATCAGCTTCAAAGCTTTCCCTTTGTCTGCCAAATGAATTACGCGCAACATGCACATCCATCACACCTATATGCGGCTCATCATATCCTTCAATAGATTTCGCTAATAAAATCAAACCAGCACATGTTCCAAACATCGGTTTTTCTGATTTTGCAAATTCCTTTAAAGAATCCATAAAATCATATTTATCAATTAAACGACGCATCGTCGTACTTTCTCCACCAGGAATAATTAAACCATCAATTTCCTCTAATTGTTCCTTGTGTTTTACGACTACTGCGTTTGCTCCATTTGCTTCTATTGCATGAACATGTTCTCTTACAGCACCTTGCAACCCAAGAACACCAATTGTCACATTAGACATAATTTCTTACCATCCACGTTCTTGCATACGAGTTTCTGGAGTAAGGCTTGCTATTTCAATCCCTTTCATAGCAGTTCCTAAGTTTTTCGAAATCTCAGCAATTAATTTATAATCTTGGTAATGTGTTGTTGCTTCTACGATTGCTCTAGCAAACTTTGCAGGGTTGTCTGATTTAAAGATACCAGAACCAACAAATACACCGTCCGCTCCTAATTGCATCATAAGGGCTGCATCTGCAGGTGTAGCAACTCCACCAGCTGCAAAGTTTACAACAGGCAGGCGTCCTAATTTTTTAATTTCTAATAGTAATTCATATGGAGCTCCAAGAAGTTTTGCTTCTGTCATTAGCTCATCTTCATTCATATGCACTACTTTACGTACTTGTGCATTTACTTTACGAATATGACGAACAGCTTCTACGATGTTACCAGTTCCAGGCTCACCTTTTGTACGAAGCATAGAAGCACCTTCACCAATACGTCTAGCAGCTTCTCCTAAATCACGGCATCCGCAAACAAAAGGAACCGTATAATCATTCTTGTTTAGGTGGTACTCTTCATCAGCAGGTGTTAATACTTCACTTTCGTCAATATAATCAACACCCATTGCTTCTAAAACTTTTGCTTCTACAATATGCCCAATACGCGCTTTCGCCATAACTGGAATCGTAACTGCATTCATTACTTCTTCCACAATAGTAGGATCTGCCATTCTAGCAACTCCACCAGCTGCACGAATATCAGATGGCACTCTTTCAAGAGCCATAACAGCAACTGCTCCTGCTTCTTCTGCAATCTTAGCCTGCTCTGCATTTACAACGTCCATAATAACGCCGCCTTTTTGCATTTCAGCCATTCCACGTTTAACTCGGTCAGTACCTGTTTTCAATTTAAATGCCTCCTATATTCGCCTACAATTTTTAAATAATAGTATGTTCAATACATTAAGGAATTTTTCATAGTTTAAATATTATTATCCCTAATGAAAATAAACAATAAAAAAAGGTTTATGTCAAGACAGTAAACCTTCTTTTATTATCGTTTAACAGATCGTTATTTTAAAACCAACCTTTTACGGTAGTGGATACACTTTTCCAAATGTCAGAGAAAAACCCTCCAACTCCACGCATTGCCAATACAAACCAATTTGCTTTTTCTATATTTTCAGTAGCAATAACTTCAACTGACACGCTCTCGCTTCCATCATTTGTTAAAAACGGAATGTTTTCTCCATCTTTTGTTTGCAATACAATATAACCTACTTTATCTCCTTTTTTTACAGGAGCAGTAAGTTCACCGTTGCTATTTAATTTTTTTTCATCTATTACAAGCTTTGGTTGATAGTTTTCTTTTTCACCATTTTTTATTACAAGATTTATCGCTTGATTTGTGCTGATCTTTACCTTATCTTCTTTTCCTTTTACTACTTTAAGTGTTTCATGATTTTTTACCGTATAGTTGCTAGGAAGAATTTCTTCTTTAGCAAAATTGCTAAATCCGTAATCCAATATTTTTATCGTTTCAGAAAAACGAGAATTTTTTGTTTTCCCTTTCATTACAACCGTGATAAAACGTTGATCTCCTCTTTTAGCTGTTGCTGTAACATTATAGCCTGCATAGTCAGTCGAACCAGTTTTTAACCCGTCAACCCCTTCATATTCAAAAATTAATGAAGGCAATAACCAGTTAAAGTTTTTATATTCTCTTCCATCCCGGAATTTTAAACTCGGCATACTGGATGTTTCCAACACTTCCGGATAATCATTTACTAAACGATATGCTAATTTTGCAACAGCTTTTGCTGACATTTCATTTTCGCTCGTTTCGTCGCCGGCTGGATATTTTCCTAGAAGGTCAACATTATTTAAACCAGATGAGTTAACAAATTTATAATCTTTTAACCCTAATTCTGCTGCTTTTTTATTCATTACAGTAATATAATTTTTTTCCGTTCCAGCAATCAATTCAGCCAACGCAACCGTCGCTGCATTCCCTGAATGGATGGCCATTGCTTGATATAATTCTTTTACTGTGTACTCTTCTCCTTCTGTTAATCCAACATTCGAGAGTTCTGGAGCACCAGATAATTGATGTACATAATGATTTATTTTTACTTTCTGATCCCAGCTAATTTTGCCATTTTTCACTGCTTCAAGAACAATATATTCCGTCATCATCTTAGACATAGAAGCAACGCCTAATAACTTATCAGCATTTTTTTCGTATAGTATTTCTCCTGTATCAGCATCTACTAGTATCGCTGCCTCTGACTCAAGACCCAATTCATCTTTTCCTGCTGCTTTTGCTTGCTGTGGTAGACCTGTAGATAATGTTGCGAACATAAGAAGCATCATCGTGAAATACAGCGTCCACTTTCTAATTTGATTCAATGATATTACCTCCAAAACTATAATTATATTATCTATTAAAATTAATTTATTTTTTTGTTAAGAATTTCCCTTGTCCAGTTTAACATAAAAAAATCAAAAAAAATAGACAGTGAACAAGTTCACTGTCTATTAAAGATAAAGAGAATTACTTAAGAAATAGAGTAATTTGGTGCTTCTTTTGTGATTTGTACATCATGTGGATGACTTTCTCTTAAACCTGCTCCAGTCATTTTTACAAATTGAGCATTTTCTCTTAACTCATACAAGTCTTTTGTACCACAATACCCCATACCTGAACGGATTCCACCTACAAGCTGATAAATAGTATCAGAAAGTGGTCCTTTATAAGGCAGGCGACCTTCAATTCCCTCTGGTACAAACTTTTTATTATCTTCTTGGAAATAACGGTCCTTTGAGCCTTTTTCCATTGCTGCTACAGAACCCATTCCTCTATATACTTTAAATCTACGGCCTTGGAATATTTCTGTTTCTCCTGGGCTTTCAGAAACACCTGCAAGCAAGCTGCCAAGCATTACCGCATGTCCTCCTGCAGCAAGTGCTTTAACGATATCACCTGAATATTTAATTCCGCCATCAGCAATAATTGATTTCCCATGCTTTCTAGCTTCTGTAGCACAGTCGTATACAGCAGTTATTTGTGGTACACCAACCCCTGCAACAACCCTTGTTGTACAAATCGATCCAGGTCCAATTCCCACTTTCACAATATCTGCTCCAGCTTCTATTAAAGCTTTAGTTCCTTCTGCAGTAGCTACATTCCCTGCGATAATCGTTAAATCAGGGAAAGCATTTCGTATCTCTCTTACTCCATCTAACACACCTTGAGAATGTCCATGAGCAGTATCTAAAACGACTACATCTACATGTGATTGAACTAATAATTCTACTCTTTTTATAGCATCGCTCGTAACACCAACTGCAGCACCTACTAATAGCCTTCCGTGAGCATCTTTAGCCGAATGTGGAAATTCAATTACCTTTTCAATATCCTTAATAGTAATTAAACCTTTTAATACTCCTTCACTATCAATTAAAGGCAATTTTTCAATTTTATATTTCTGCAATATACTTTCTGCTTCTTCTAGTGTCGTTCCTACTGGAGCCGTTACTAAATTCTCTTTTGTCATAACATCTGAGATTTTAATGGAAAAGTCTTCAATGAAACGAAGGTCACGATTTGTTAAAATACCTACTAATTTTTGCTCATCATTATTATTAACAATAGGTACACCAGAAATGCGGTATTTCCCCATCAAATGTTCTGCATCAAAAACTTGATGGTCTGGTGTAAGGAAAAATGGATCCGAAATAACTCCACTTTCAGAACGTTTAACTTTATCAACTTGTTCAGCCTGTTGTTCGATAGACATATTTTTGTGAATAATGCCTAATCCACCTTGTCTTGCAATAGCAATAGCCATATCTGCTTCTGTAACAGTATCCATTCCAGCACTAATAAGAGGAATGTTTAAGTTAAGATTTGCTGCTAATTGAACCTTTAAACTAACATCACGTGGTAGTACTTCCGATTTAGCTGGTATTAATAAAACATCATCAAACGTTAATCCTTCTTTAACAAATTTACTTTCCCACATTTTAACGCCTCCATAAAGTTAAAAAATATTATTAGTAGGTTATCAATTGGACAAAATACTGTCAAGGTCAGATAAATAAGTTCCATTTTTCAAAAAATTCAGGAGGTACATAGAATGTTACATCAATATAAAGGCTGGGATTCATTTAGTTGCTTTTTTTCAGCAGAATACTCCCAGTTATTCCTAAAAAAATGTTATAAATTACATAACATTCATGATATAGAAAAAAGAAGCTATCAAAACTGCTATCCATTTATTTACTTTTTGGAGCAAGGAAAATTATATTTCCAGCAAGGGGTAAATTCCCCTTTATCTATTCAGCCACTTTTACTTTTTTACGGTTTTGTTCATTTAATTAAGGCATGCCTTCTAACAATTGATCCTGCCTATCCAAATTCTACGTCGGTTCTTGCTCATGGTGTTTCAACAAGAAAAAAGAAAAAGCAGCAATATCGTTTTTTTCAAGATGAAGTAAAAATCCAAAAAAATGGCTTATTTACTTACATGGCAGAAAAGATGTTTGATACAAAATCTTTAGAAGGAGAAAAAGTAAAAATGGAACATCTCCTGAAACAAATTCCTGAATTAACAGGTCTTTTTCATATTATGAACGGACAAAATTTATTTTTGCCTGTGGTATTTAATAATACTACAATTTCGGTTCCTGTCCAAATATTAGATACTTACTTTATGAATATAAACCGTTTTAAGGACTATTTAGAAAAAAAGAGTCATACTCCTATTAAAAATTTCGAACAAAATAAACGATTTATTAATATTGAATATTTGGAACCTCTGCTGTCTGTTGAACCATTTAAATATAATATTTCTGATAACAATCACTATATTTCCATAACAAAGGAAGAGCAATTTCACTTTCCAGAAATACTTAGTCATTATTTAATTTTATATAATTTAAGCATGATATCTCGTTATGAAATAGAATGGTGGAGTGAATTATTAAAAACTACACCCAATCATGATTATCCTTTTATTGAAAACTTTTTATCTATTTCTGTTAATAAAGGCCCTTACTTAATTTACAAATTTTTAGAAAAATATTTATAACGCTGCTTCCACACTGGTTAGCAAGTTAAATCATCCTTTTTTATTAAGGAAATGAAACTATTCTTTATTCCTTAATCTATTTTATTGTTTATACAAAAAAACATCTAATATTAATTAGATGT
>NZ_JBQTCX010000040.1:0-19178 GCF_052663115.1 Niallia yueguangensis | reverse complement strand
CCATATATTTTTATTCCGCAGTAGCTCAGTGGTAGAGCATTCGGCTGTTAACCGAACGGTCGTAGGTTCGAGTCCTACCTGCGGAGCCATTTATTTTTATGGGGAAGTACTCAAGAGGCTGAAGAGGCGCCCCTGCTAAGGGTGTAGGTCGTGTAAGCGGCGCGAGGGTTCAAATCCCTCCTTCTCCGCCATTCAAATAATATATTGGCCCATTGGTCAAGCGGTTAAGACACCGCCCTTTCACGGCGGTAACACGGGTTCGAATCCCGTATGGGTCATATAAAAAAAGCTATTAGCAAAATGCTAATGGCTTTTTCGTTTTGGAAAAGTAAAAAAATATCTGTGGATAACTTTATTCGGTTTCTAGCCCGTTGATGCTTTCTACTGCTTTTCCGTTCGTTGTTACTGTATAAAAAGTAAAACCATCTGCTTTTTCAGTAAATTAGTGTATGTTCCATTTCAAAATCAGTGTAATGAGGATATGCAACAAAGCTTTTCTCATGCTGCACCCCTACTTTCCTATGTATATGAGTCCTATAGAAGGTTTTGGAAAAAGTATGGGAACCATAGCGGTCGAAATCTTCGTTACGTTTGCCCTTCAGTCCTCACTTAACAAACTACCTACGCTCCGAATTGCTTTAACTACAGTACCTGAACCTTCACCGCTCTGATTATCCTCATTTTTAACCAATTTTTTGTCTTAAAATGATTAAAAGTGCATATATGTTTTATATAGAGTACAATTTGATTTACCATCTAATTATTCAATTTATTTTTAAGGCTTTGTTAAACTTGCCTGTTGATTTCCGTTCCAGGCGTTCGCTTTCCGCGGGCGGTCCGGGAGCCTCCTCGGCGCTGTGCGCCTGTGGGGTCTCCCTCTGACTCGCTTTTCCCGCAGGAGTCTCACACCTGGAACGAAGATCAACATAGTGCCAAAATCAACAATGAGCTTTAACATAGCCATTTTTAAAGGTAAGGCATTATTGTAAGACGTGTGTCTAGCTTTGATTTAAAGGAACTAGCTCTTTTTTTCTTATAATCTTTCTTGTTTAAGATTTTCTTCTAGTTTAACTTCCGTTGTTATTACTTTCTGGTCAGAATTATTTAAGTAAATTGTAGAAATTATTCCTGATTTGGGCCTCTAAATAAGTCTTAAGCTGCTTCAAAAAAGGACTAATTTCTTCTTTAGTTTGTTCTAATAAGATAAGAAAGTATAAAATTTCGAACCTAGTTTAGTGTCTTGCTCCGACGTACAGGATGTACAAGTGCCGGCGTTGCCACAGGCTCGCAGGATGCGAGTCAATCGACGTTGCCACAGGACGTGGCGTACTTAGTCGATTTTCCTCTGTGCGTATTTAGCCGGCCGGCGCCTAGCCCCTGTGAAAGATAACCTCTTGTCTCTAAAAGTAAAGAGCACTTTTTGAGCCAAGAGAACATTTTTCTTCGGGGCTGAGCAAGGCTCCTGTGCTTTTCTTATAAGATCTTCTTCTGTCTTACTCATGTGTTTCCACCTTTCTTTATTAATCAAAATTATATCTGAAGTTAGATAACTGTCTAGTTAAACGTACAGGACGTTGTGTAATTAATCGACTTACCTCTATTGCGATTTTAATAATCGGCTAGTCCGTACAACAATGACCAAGGGACTTGCACTTACTTAATAGTCACTTAATTTGTACTTTAAAAATATGTTAAGAATTCATTTAGTGGATTTAATAGGATTAAACATAAAAAGTTTATTATTATCATAAAATTTAAAAAAACAAAAAAGGATTTTTTTCATTTTTGCTAGAATATTAGTTTCAATGATATTTTTTTATTTTTTCTGAAAATAAGCGTTTTCATTTTGGTTATTTCGCTTAATATGTAGGAAAAGAAATAAATATTTGTCCAGTAGGTGTTGCATTATTAATTGAAATATTTGAACTAGAAAGTAGGATGCAAGTGAAAACAGTATACCCAACTGAATTTCAGCTACATTTATTTCATGAAGGGAATTTATTCGAAAGCTATAAATTGTTGGGGTCTCATGTTTATCAACAAAATGAAGGGGCTTGCACAACTTTTTGTGTATGGGCGCCACATGCACAATCTGTTCATTTGGTTGGAGATTTTAATGATTGGAAAGCAGAAAAATATTCTCTTGAGCGAATAAATAACGAAGGAATATGGCTAATAAAAATTGATATGGATCTATCAGGAGCATTGTATAAATATGAAATAACTGCTTCGGATGGAAGAAAGTTTCTAAAATCAGATCCTTATGCATTTTATTCAGAAGTTAGACCAAACACTGCATCAATTGTTTACACTTTGGAAGGGTATAAGTGGAAGGACTCAAAATGGAAACAAAAAAAAGCAAAGAAAAATAGTTTCAATGAGCCAATGGCAATTTATGAAGTTCATTTAGGCTCTTGGCGATTACATGAAGACGGCACGCTAAATTCTTATCGGGAATTAGCAGAAGAACTAATTCCTTATTGTTTAGAACAAGGATTTACTCATCTAGAGATATTGCCATTAGTCGAACATCCTCTTGATATTTCATGGGGATATCAAGGAACAGGTTATTATTCTGCGACTAGCAGATTTGGTGAGCCGATGGATTTGATGTATTTTATCGATCAGTGTCATCAATATGGACTTGGAGTTATTCTTGATTGGGTCCCAGGACATTTTTGCAAGGATGCACATGGACTTTATCAATTTGATGGTACCAATCAATTTGATTATGAAAACCGAAAAGACAGGGAAAATATTGTATGGGGGACTGCTAATTTTGATTTAGGGAAGATGGAAGTACATAGCTTTCTTATTTCAAATGCTGTCTTTTGGATGGAATATTTTCATGTTGATGGATTTAGGGTTGATGCAGTATCTAATATTATTTATTGGCCAAATTCGAATAATAGTGTCAATCCTTATGGAATTGATTTTTTAAAAAAATTAAATCGAACAGTAAGCCAATATGATCCAACCATTTTAATGTTTGCGGAAGACTCTACCGATTGGCCACAAGTAACAGCACCAGTACATTATGGTGGGATAGGCTTTCATTATAAATGGAACATGGGATGGATGAATGACCTATTATCCTATATGGAAACAGGATCCGAAAATCGATGCTTTGTTCATGATAAGATAACATTTTCCTTGCATTATGCTTTTTCAGAGAATTTTGTATTGCCACTCTCTCATGATGAAGTAGTTCACGGGAAAAAATCACTTCTTAATAAGATGCCTGGCAACTATTGGCAGAAGTTTGCACAATTCAGACTGCTGATGGGTTTTATGATTACGCATCCCGGGAAAAAATTATTATTTATGGGAGCAGAATTTGCTCAATTCGCTGAATGGAAGGATAAAGAGCAGCTTGATTGGATGCTCTATGATTATGACATGCACAAAAAAGCAAATGAATATATAAAGGAACTATTAAGAATTTATAAACGTTCAAAACCACTCTTTCAACTGGATCATTTATTTGAAGGTTTTGAATGGATCGATGTTAATAATAAGGACCAATCTATTTTCTCCTTCATACGTAAAGGAACAAAGGATGAAGATTTTCTCATTGTTATTTGCAATTTTACGTATCAAACATATGAAAATTATTTAGTTGGTGTGCCAAAGGATGGAAGCTACCGCGAAGTATTAAATAGCGATGCTGATCAGTTTGGGGGAGCCAATTATATAAATAAAAAAATGATAAAGGCACATTCTACTTCGTTTCATGGGAAACCATTTTCTGTTCAATTAACAATACCAGCTTTTAGTATGATCATTTTACGACCAGTACAACATCGGAAGGAGAGAAAGGGGAATGGGAAAGAAAAGATGCGTCGCCATGCTATTAGCAGGAGGGAAGGGGAGTAGATTATTTTCTTTAACAAAAAGCTTAGCAAAACCAGCTATACCTTTTGGAGGGAAATATCGAATCATTGATTTTACCCTTAGCAATTGCTCCAATTCAGGAATTGAAACAGTGGGTGTGTTAACACAATACCAGCCACTTGTGTTAAACTCTTACATCGGAATTGGGAGTGCCTGGGATTTGGATCGTGTAAATGGTGGTGTGACTGTTTTACCACCTTATAGTGCATCATCGGAAGTAAAATGGTATACAGGAACTGCTAGTGCCATCTATCAAAATGAAAATTATTTAAATCAGTATGATCCGGATTATGTATTAATCCTATCAGGTGACCATATTTATAAAATGAATTATGAATTAATGTTAGAGTATCATATCAACAAACAGGCAGACGCATCTATTTCAGTAATAGAAGTCCCATGGAACGAAGCAAGCCGATTTGGCATCATGAATACGAATAAAGAGATGGATATTGTTGAATTTGAAGAAAAACCTGCAACTCCCAAAAATAATTTAGCATCAATGGGTATTTATATTTTTAAGTGGACTGTTTTACAGGAATTATTGGAAGAAGATAATGCAAATAAACATTCTTCCCATGATTTTGGCAAAGATATCATCCCATTACTCATTAAAAAACAGAAAAAAGTAGTTGCTTACCCTTTTAAAGGATATTGGAAAGATGTAGGGACTGTTCAGAGTTTATGGGAAGCAAATATGGACTTATTAAATGAAAAAAGCGAATTGGATATTTACGATTACAACTGGAGAATATATACAGTAAATCCTAACCATCCCCCACAATATATTTCCAGTGAAGCGATTGTGAAAGAATCTATGATAAATGAAGGATGTACAATTAGTGGAGAAATTGAACAATCAATCGTATTTCAAGGGGTTAATGTTGGAAAGGGAACAATCATTCGCAGTTCTGTCATAATGCCAGATGCTAAAGTTGGTGAGAATGTCTATATTGAAAAAGCAATCGTCCCTTCTAACATAAGAATACCAGATGGAATGATCATTAAACCAAATAAAAAGACAGACGAAGTGGTTTTAGTTACAGAAGAAATGGTTAATGAGTTGAGTTCCTAACAAACTTAGACAGGAGGGGATTATGTTGTTAAAAACAATGCTAGGGGTTATTGACGCAACTACGTATCACGATGACTTAGACGAATTAATTGCACATCGTTCATTGGCTGCATTACCAATTGGAGGAAGATACAGGTTAATTGATTTCGTTTTATCCAATATGGTGAATTCAGGGATGGGGAGTATTGCTATTTTTCCTAAGTATCAATATCGTTCACTTATGGATCATTTAGGTTCAGGGAAAAATTGGGATTTGGACAGGAAAAGAGATGGTTTATTTTTCTTTCCCGCATCTATTACTGACGGCACAAGCAAAGGAATTGGATCATTTAATCATTTTGCAGCAAATATTGATTATTTTTTTAGAAGCAAACAAGAATATGCGTTAGTTGCGAATTGTTTTACTGTTTTTAATATGGATTTTAGTCCTGTCCTAGAGCGGCATCTTCAGTCAGGATGCGATATAACGGAGATAAGACATAGTGGAAAATCGATAGATATGTATTTAATTAAAAAAACATTATTAATAGATCTGATTCAGACACGAGATGTAACAGGCTACACTTGCATGAAAGATGTATTACTTGATATGAATCATCATTATAAATTATGTGATTACGAATATAGCGGCTATGCCGAAAAAATAGATTCAATTTCTACTTATTATCGAGTAAGTATGGAGATTTTAAATCCAACTATATGGAGTCAGTTGTTCAAAAAAGAGAGTCCAATCTTTACAAAAGTTAAGGATGAGCCGCCTACACGCTATACAAATACAGGAAAAGTAAAAAACTCGATGATTGCAAATGGCTGCATTATTGAAGGAGAAGCAGAAAATAGTGTGATTGCCAGGGCAGTTAAGATTGGCAAAGGTTCTGTATTAAAAAACTGTATTATTATGCAAAAATGCACAATCGGAGAAAATTGTATGCTTGATTCTGTGATATTAGATAAAGATGTGAAAGTAGAAAGTGGAGCCGTGATGACAGGTTCTATTAATTCCCCTTTTGTTGTTAGAAAAGGGACAGTGCAAGGGGCGTTGATGAATTCGTGAAAGTATTATTTGCAGTATCAGAGTGTGTACCTTTTATTAAGTCAGGGGGACTGGCAGATGTTGCTGGTTCTCTTCCAACAGAATTAAAAAAACAGGGAACAGAAGTTATTGTGATGATGCCGAAATATGGGGATATTTCGAAAGAATTTTTAGGACAAATAAAAAGAAAAGGCCATTTTCATGTCCAGGTTGGATGGAGATATCAATATTGTGGCATTGAAGAGCTCCAATTTGAAGGTATCACCTTTTATTTTATCGACAACGAATATTATTTTAAACGTCCAGGTCTTTACGGATACTTTGATGATGGGGAACGTTTTTCCTTTTTTAATCGCGCTGTTTTGGAAAGCTTAGTACATCTACGTGAATATCCTGATATTATTCATTGCCATGATTGGCATACAGCAATGATTCCTTTTTTATTAAAGACTGATTATCAGTGGAAAAGTGAGTATCGTTCAATCAAAACGATTTTTACTATACATAATCTGCAGTTCCAAGGGATTATGCCGAAAAGTGTCTTAGAGGATTTATTAAACGTAAGTGACGAATATTTTACGATGGAAAACCTGGAGTTCTACGGAAATGTAAACTTTATGAAAGCAGCACTTGTTTCAGCTGATAAAATAACAACTGTTAGTCCAACTTATAAAAGAGAAATACAAACAGATTATTATGGGGAAAAGCTTAACCATTTATTAGTAAAAAGGAAAAATGATTTATACGGAATAATAAATGGGATTGATGAAAAAACGTATAATCCGGAAACAGATGATGTGATCATACAAAAATATTCACACTCTTCGATAGAAGATAAGGTAAAAAACAAACAATTTATCCAACAAAAATTCGGTTTAAAAGAAGATGACAACATTCCAATTATTTGTATGATTACAAGACTGACAAAACAAAAAGGCTTAGAGCTTGTCAGACATGTATTCCATGAATTCATGCAAGAAGATATTCAATTTATCGTTTTAGGTACAGGAGATCCGGAGTTTGAACAATTTTTTAGAGAAATGGAGAATCAATATCGAGAAAAGTGTAGAGCCTATATTGGATTTGATGAGAGCTTAGCCCATCAATTATATGCTGGTGCAGACTTATTTCTTATGCCATCTAAGTTTGAACCATGTGGGTTAGGGCAATTAATTGCTTTAAAATATGGGAATATCCCGATTGTAAGAGAAACCGGCGGCTTAAATGACACTGTATTTTCTTATAACAGCAATACTGGGGAAGGCAATGGATTTAGTTTCACTAACTTTAATGCCCACGATATGTTATATACGATTCGCAGGGCATTGCGTTATTATCATGAAAAAGATGTTTGGGCAAACATTATGAAAAAAGCGATAATAATGGATAATAGCTGGGCCCGATCTGCATTCAAGTATAATCAGCTATATGCAGAGCTTGTCTCTAGGAGTGAAACGCATGTTTACTAATAAAGAGATATTCAAAGCGTATTTTTTGCAAAAGCTTGAGATGATATACGGAAAGCCATTTAAAGACAGCACAAGCAGTGACCATTTTCATACATTGGGGCATATGATTCGGGAATATGTAAGTTCTAATTGGATTCATACAAATGAACGCTATCGAAGGGATAAAGAAAAACAAGTTTATTATTTATCGATTGAATTTTTATTAGGCAGATTGTTATATCATAATTTAATGAATCTTGGCATTGATAAAGTAGTAGATGAAGGGTTTGCCGATTTAGGAATAAACTTGCATGATGTGGAAGAAATAGAATGTGACCCTGGATTAGGAAACGGAGGGTTGGGCAGACTAGCAGCTTGTTTTTTAGATTCTCTTGCGACATTAAATTTGCCAGGACATGGTTTTGGCATCCGCTATAAGTATGGGTTATTTGAACAACGTATTGTTGATGGCTACCAAATAGAACTTCCAGAACAATGGTTAAAGCATGGAGAAGTATGGGAAGTTAGAAGAGAAGACTTGGCAGTGGATATTCCGTTTTGGGGACTAATCGATATGTATGAACAAGACGGCAAATTACAGTTTCGGCATTTAAATGCTGAAACTGTAACCGCTGTTCCGCATGATATTCCTGTAATCGGATATGATACGACTACTGTTAATACATTAAGGCTTTGGAATGCGGAGCCGACTTCCTTGCTTGTTAAAGATGTGAAAGACATCATGAAATATAAACGAGAAACGGAATTAATTTCAGAGTTTTTATATCCTGATGATGCCAATGATGAAGGCAAGATTCTTCGTCTTAAGCAGCAGTATTTTTTAGTATCTGCCAGCTTGCAGTCGATAGTGAGAAATTATAAACAGCAGAATAAAGATATAAAGGAATTACATCAACATATTAGTATCCATATTAATGATACACATCCCGTTCTTGCTATTCCAGAGTTGCTAAGAATATTGCTCGATAAGGAAGGGCTAAGCTGGGAGGAAGCATGGGAAATAACGAAAAACACTTTTTCGTATACGAACCATACAACTTTGTCAGAGGCATTAGAAAAGTGGCCTATTTATTTATTTCAACCACTGCTGCCTCGTATTTATTTGATTGTTGATGAGATTAATGAGCGTTTCTGTAAAGATTTATGGGAACAATATCCAGGAGATTTACACCGGATTGAGTCGATGGCAATTATTGCTCACGGGATGGTGAAAATGGCTCATTTGGCAATAGTGGGAAGCTACAGTGTAAATGGAGTAGCAGAAATTCATACAGAGATCTTGAAAAAAAGAGAAATGAATCAGTTTTATCAATACTTTCCTGAAAAGTTTAATAATAAAACAAATGGGATAACACATAGAAGATGGTTGATAAAAGCAAATCCAAAGCTTGCACAATTAATATCCGAAACGATTGGATCCGATTGGTTGAAGGAGCCGATGCAATTAAATAATTTGCTTTTGTATGAAAAAGATAATAGTTTTTTACAAAAACTAGCAGCGATTAAGCAAGAAAATAAATATTCTCTTGCTAAAATCATTCAAGAGAAAAATGGAATTATGGTGGATCCTTATTCTATTTTTGATGTGCAAGTAAAAAGATTGCATGCCTATAAACGACAATTATTAAATGTATTGCATATTATGCATTTGTATAATCTGTTAAAAGCAAATCCAGGGCTAGATATGACACCAAGAACCTTTATCTTTGGTGCAAAAGCTTCGCCTGGATATTATTATGCAAAAAAAATTATCAAATTAATCAATACGGTAGCAGATAAAATAAACAATGATAAGGATATACAAGATAAGTTAAAAGTTGTGTTTTTAGAAAATTATCGTGTTTCCTTGGCAGAGCATATTTTTCCTGCGGCAGATGTGAGTGAACAAATTTCTACAGCAAGTAAGGAAGCTTCTGGTACTGGGAATATGAAATTTATGATGAATGGTGCATTAACAGTGGGTACACTAGATGGAGCAAATATTGAGATGAAGGATTTTGTTGGGGATGACAATATTTTTATATTTGGCATGAATGCAGATCAAGTTTTGGATTTATATCAAAATGGTGGGTATAGATCTACCGAATATTATCATCATGATAAACGAATTCAAGAAGTGGTGAATCAATTGAAAAATGGATTTTTTGAATATGAATCGAATGAATTTGATCCCATTTTTGATTCGCTTTTAATTGAAAATGATCAATATTTTGTTCTGAAAGATTTTCATTCTTATGCGAAAATACACCATGTTGTAGATACGACGTATAAAAACCAACCGAAATGGTTGCATATGTGTATTGTTAATATTGCAAAATCTGGTTATTTTTCCAGTGATCGTACGATTAAAGAATATGCAGATTATATTTGGAAAATAAAACCTATGTTTTAATAAAAGTAAACTCAAAGGGAATAGTCAGTTTAATCCATTGGAAACATTTTTTGCTTCAATCATTCCCTTTGAGTGTTTTACTAATTATTGATCATCCTCTTCATAACCGTCCCTTTTGTGATAAGGAACATCTCCAAATGGTGCTTCTATTTGTTCATCATCAAGCATCTGTTCGTACTTTTCATGCAGTTTACTTGGATAAACTGTACGATTTTTCCCTTCTATATCGGTGGCAACAAACGTTTCATAATCCTCTGTAAAACCTTCATCATTGGAATCACGGTCATACAAGCTGCCGTAATCTTCGAAATCTCCTCTTAAGTCGGAAGGTGTTTCCGAAGTGCCGTATCTTGCCACCTCTTGAAAGCTATCTTCATAATCACGAACCGCACCAGTATCATAATGTCGGAATTCATTTCCATGTGCAGGTTCTAGTACATCTTCTTCAACTGGTCTGTCCTGAGCAACAGATTGTTCAGAACTGTATTCTTTCAGTGTTAATGCAGTAGGTATCGCTTCAAGGCGTTCATAGGGAATTTCTTTTCCTGAAACTTTACAAATACCGTAGGAGCCATCTTTTATTGCGGCAAGCGCTTCATTAATTTTATTTAATTCTGATTGATCATGCTCTTCCAAAGCAAAATCTTTTTCCCGTTCATATAGTTCTGTTCCCATATCTGCAGGATGGTTATCATAATTGGAAAGTTCGCCTACAGATTCTCGTGCATTATTCTCATCTACATAACGATCTATTCGATTGGTAATCTCCGATTTTTGATTTTCTAATTCTTTTTTTAAGGTTGTTAATTGTTCTTTTGTTAACAAAATGACCACATCCTTATCAGAAACTTAGCTAGTACTTGTAGTATGAGCGATTATAATAAAAATAATCCAATCATCAAACTATTATTAAATTTCCTCATAAAGTTTTCTTCAATACTAAATAAGAATAAGTCGTAAATAAAAGGGGTTTCGAGCAATTCGAAGCTCATAATAAACATGTATTACAAGAAAAAAATTAATAAAAGCGGAACATTGACATAATATTAGTCACAGGTGTATCTTAAAATAAGTCAAAAAGATGAACAAATAAGCAAAAATAAGATAAAAGATAGGAAGAAACGTCATAATTTTTTGGCTCGTTTTAGGGGGATTTACAAACAGAATGAAATCTAAACAATTAATAAATGTAAATAATAAGATACATGCCAGTTCTTCTATTTTAGTTAGCAATGTAATGAAGATAGAAAAAAAAATCGACTATCTTCCTTTTTTTGCAGAAAATGCTTCTTTTAAAGGAAATCGGTTTTTTTGGAAAGATCCGTTATCAGAAAATGTTCTAATTGGATTAGGCTGTTGCAAAGAAATCCTTCTAAATCAACAGAATAACCTTTATTCGTCTATAGAAGAAGAATGGATGGAACTATTAAAAAACAGCCAAATTTATAATGAATATAACGATTCTGGTGTAGGACCTACTTTATTTGGAGGATTTACCTTTGATCCACAAAAACCAAAAACGAAGCTTTGGGACCATTATGCAGATGCCCATTTTTTTGTTCCATCCTTTATGTTAAGTGAAATAAATGGAACGCAATATATAACAACCAATATGCTGTTTGAGAATTTAGAAGCTGTTTCTCTTCATGAAGTAAAGGCAAAAACAACTTCCTTGCTTAAGAAGACAAGAAAACAATCTTCCCAGAAAAATAAAAATTATTTAGTTAAATCGGTGGAAATAGATGGAAAACAGTGGAAAAAAACAGTAGATAATGTAGTGAATGATTTAAATACTACGTTAAAAAAGGTTGTTTTAGCAAGAGAATGCAGACTTGTTTTTGAACAGGACATTAAAACAGAAGCTGTGTTAGAGAATTTATTAAAACAGCAAGAAAATAGCTATATATTTGCCCTTGAGTCAGAAGATAATTGTTTTATCGGAGCTTCTCCAGAAAGATTGGTCAAAAAAATAAATAATGAAGTATTTTCTACATGTTTAGCAGGTTCTATAACAAGAGAGAAAAGTAAGGAAAGGGATCAACAGTTAGGAGAACAACTCTTGCATGATCGTAAAAACAGAATAGAACATCAATATGTAGTAAATATGATAAAGTCTGCAATGGAAGAAGTTTGTAAAGCAATCGAAATTCCATCCCATCCGCATTTACTGAAAATGAGAGATATTCAACATCTTTATACTCCAGTTAAGGGAATCTTAAAGGAATCAGAATCACTTCTCTCTTTAATTCAACTTCTTCATCCAACACCTGCTTTAGGTGGATATCCTAAAAATAAGGCGATAGAAAAAATAAGAGAAGAAGAGCTTTTAGATCGTGGATTATATGGTGCGCCTCTCGGTTGGCTTAATTATAATGGAGATGGTGAATTTGCTGTAAGTATTCGTTCCGGATTAATTCAAAAAAATGAAGCTTCTATTTTTGCAGGCTGTGGAATTGTGGCGAGTTCGGATGCGGAATCTGAATATAAAGAAACAACTATTAAATTCAAACCAATGCTATCAGCTTTAGGAGGGGATAGATAATGAATCAACAACAACATTTAACTGCCTATATTTATGCTTTTGTTAATGAGTTAGTGCATAATGGCATTGAAAACGTCGTCATTAGTCCAGGATCCCGGTCTACTCCTATTGCCATGGTCATGGCGGAACAAAAGCAGTTAAAGATACATGTTCATGTTGATGAAAGGGCGGCTGCTTTTTTTGCTTTAGGGATGGCAAAAGCAAGCAAAAAACCAACTGTCTTAGTATGTACATCGGGAACGGCAGCAGCTAATTATTTTCCGGCCATTATTGAAGCGACAATTTCGAGGATTCCTTTACTAGTGCTAACAGCAGACCGTCCACATGAATTAAGGGATGTAGGTGCACCACAAGCCATTAATCAAATTGAATTATATGGCGGTAAAGTAAAATGGTTTATGGAAATGTCTCCTCCAATTGGTACGAAAGAGATGCTTCGTTATGTGAAAACAGTTAGCGCTCGAGCTGTTTCTACTGCACTTCAAGAACCAAAAGGACCAGTGCACTTAAATTTACCATTTCGAGAACCACTCATTCCAGACTTGGAAAATTTGCAAACGTATCAATCAGAAAAGGATCACGAGAAATATATACATATAGAAACAGGCGAATTAACCATTTCAGAGGATTATTTTCAATATTTAGCCAAGCGGTTAAGTAATTATGCAAATGGGATTATTATTTGTGGTGAAATAGATAAAGAAGATTTTTCTTCATCAATTATACAGTTGGCAAAAACATTAAAATTCCCTATTTTAGCAGATCCTTTATCCCAATTAAGAACAGGTGAAGAAGATTTAGAATATATCATTGATACATATGATACATTTTTACGCAATGAAACTGTCCAAAAAACTTTAAAGCCAGATATCGTTATTCGTTTTGGCAGCATGCCTGTTTCGAAAGCTTTGACACTTTTTTTGAAAGAACAAAACGAGATAGAACAGCTTGTTATTGATGGTGGTGCTGGATTTCGGGATCCGAATCAGCTTACATCTGAAATGATTTATTGTGATGAAGTCCTATTTTGCCAAAAATTAATTCCTTATCTGAAAAAATGCTCAATAAATCACGAATTTGTTTCTTGGCAAAATATAAATAAAGTAACTAAAAAAGCATTAATGCAAATAAAAAATAAAGCTGAAATGAGTGAAGCAAAGTTATTTTCCTTATTAGGAGAGCTGCTGCCAGAAAATGCTGCCTTGTTTGTCGGTAATAGTATGCCGATCAGAGATTTAGATACTTTTTTTCATACTCAACTTAAAAAAATAACTATTTATGCAAACAGAGGAGCAAATGGAATTGATGGGACGGTTTCCACTGCCCTTGGTGTAGGTGCAGTAAAACAGCCTTTATTTTTGGTATTAGGAGACTTAACTTTTTTCCATGATGCAAATGGATTAATTGCTGCAAAACAATTTGATATTCCGGTAACAATATTTTTAATCAATAATAATGGGGGCGGAATTTTTTCTTTTCTCCCACAAGCTAACCATAAAAAGCATTTTGAAGCATTATTTGGTACACCGTTAGATTTGGATTTTAAACATTTAATCACTATGTATAAAGGGCAATACGAACTAATTGAAAAATGGTCGCAATTAGAAGAATTACTTCAAAAAACGACAGATTCACCTAAATTACGAGTTTTTGAAATAAGAACAAATAGAACGGAAAATGTAGAAGAACATCGTAAATTAATAAAAAATGTTTCCCAGGAAATAGATTTCTATATTAAAGGTGAAAATGGATGAAGATTGTTGTCGATGACGTTTCTTATTATGTCGAAATTTGTGGAAAGGGGACTCCACTATTATTATTACACGGTTTTACCGGGGATAGCCGCACTTGGCACCCCTTTATTCCTATGTGGGAAAAGAATTTTCAGTTAATCATGATTGACATTATTGGCCACGGAAAAACAGATGCTCCATTAGAAGAAAGTAAATATGATATTCTGACTGCAGCGAAGCATTTACATGAGATTTTACAAGTGCTGCAAATTAATAACATTAGTTTATTAGGCTATTCAATGGGTGGTCGACTCGCTTTAACTTTTGTTTTAACTTATCCTAATTTTGTGAAAAAATTGATTCTTGAAAGTGCTTCGCCTGGCTTAAAAACAGAGGAACAACGAAGAGAAAGAAGAATACAGGACAATAAACTAGGTAAGTATATATTAGAAGCGGGAATGGAGAGGTTTGTTGGCAAATGGGAAAATATTCCGTTGTTTAGTAGTCAAAAAAACTTAAACAAAGAGCAGCATGATAAAATAAGGCAACAGCGTCTTCAAAATAATGCGCTTGGTCTCAATCTTAGTTTAATAGGGATGGGAACGGGATCGCAGCCATCTTGGTGGGATCATTTACAAGAAATAAAGAGCGAAACCTTATTACTAACTGGTGAATATGATAAAAAGTTTTGTTTGATTGCGGAAGAGATGGCAACGAGAAATAATAAAATCAATTGGAAAATGATAAAAGAAGCAGGTCATGCAATTCATGTGGAGAAACCTAAAATTTTTGGTACAATAGTAGATGGGTTTTTAGCGAATCAAGAATGAATGGAAGTACGAAGGAGGAAAAAGAATGACAGTTGAATGGGTAGCGGTACGTCAGTATGAAGAAATAATATATGAAACATATAACGGTATTGCAAAGATTACAATTAACAGACCACATGTACATAATGCTTTTACACCAAAAACAGTAAATGAATTGATCGATGCATTTGCAAGAGCACGTGATGATAGCGATGTAGGAGTTATCGTATTAACCGGTGCCGGAGACAAAGCATTTTGTTCAGGAGGAGATCAAAAAGTTAGAGGGCATGGAGGATATGTAGGAGACGATCAAATTCCCCGTCTAAATGTGCTTGACTTACAGCGCCTAATTCGTGTAATCCCAAAACCAGTCATTGCGATGGTTAAAGGATATGCAATCGGCGGTGGACATGTTCTTCATATTGTTTGTGATTTAACTATTGCTGCTGACAATGCTGTATTTGGACAAACAGGTCCAAATGTAGGAAGCTTTGACGCTGGATATGGTTCAGGTTACTTGGCTCGTATTGTTGGACATAAAAAGGCAAGGGAAATTTGGTTTTTATGCAGACAATACAATGCGCAAGAAGCGTTAGACATGGGCTTAGTAAATACGGTAGTTCCGTTAGAAAAGGTAGAAGAAGAAACGATTAAGTGGTGTGAAGAAATATTGGAAAAAAGCCCAACAGCTTTACGTTTCTTAAAAGCAGCATTTAATGCAGATACAGATGGATTAGCGGGTATTCAACAATTCGCTGGCGATGCGACACTTTTATACTACACAACAGATGAAGCAAAAGAAGGCAGAGATTCATTTAAAGAAAAACGCAAGCCAGATTTTGGACAATTCCCTCGTTTTCCATGATGAAGAATAGTATAAAGTGTAATAATGCGTGTTCAAAAAGGAGGACAATCAGGGCGGAGAAGGTTGAGGAACGACGTAACGAAGAGATTCGACAGCAATGGTTCCCAGACTTTTTGAACAACCTCTAATAATTAATAATAATAGGGTGACTTTGATAATGTGTCAGCGCTTAGAAAGTATTGTATTAAAATACTTGAAAAAAGTGTTAGATCATAAACTTAGTCACCCTGTTTATTTAGAAAAGGTGAGAAAATTGACTGCAGATAGTATACCTAACTTTCTGAAAAATAGAGCAAACTTAACGCCAAATAGAGAAGCGATTGTTTATAAAGATGAGCGGTTAACATTTCAGGAGCTTTATAAAAAAGCTTATTTTATGGCAGGAGTTTTAACGGCTAATGGTGTAAAAGAGAAAGATTATATTGGCTTTTTAGTAAAAAATGATCTGCAAACTGTTATTACATTATTATCTCTTCATATTATTGGTGCAAAAGCAGTTCTTTTAAATAATCGCTTAACTTCAGATGAATTAATATTTCAATTAAAAGACGCACAAGCTACTTTCCTCTTGACTGAAAAAACTTTCGTACAAACCATTCAACAAATAAAAGAAGAATTGCCATTATGCATCATACATAAAGAAGATATTTCTTCTTATACATTCGAACAACCAGTGGAAAAAAAAGAAGTATCTTTGCAAGAAACATGTACGATTATGTACACATCTGGAACAACAGGATTTCCAAAAGGGGTTATCCAAAGTTATGGGAATCATTGGTGGAGTGCTGTCGGCAGCGCATTAAATCTTGGATTGCACGAAAAAGATGTCTGGTTGTGTGCATTGCCGCTTTTTCATATTAGTGGATATTCCATTTTAATGAGAAGTTTAGTATATGGCATAAAAATAGTACTTCATGATCATTTCTCGATTGAAAAAGTGATTGATGATATAGACAAAGAGAAAGTGACGATGATGTCTGTTGTAACAACGATGTTAAAGAAATTAGAAAGTGCCGTAGACGGCATGTTTCCTTCCTATTTTCGATGTATGCTTTTAGGGGGTGGGCCAGCTTCTATTGATATCATAAAAAACTGTCTCCATAAAGGGATACCCGTCTACTATTCCTATGGGATGACCGAAACTTCCTCTCAAATCGTTACACTGCCACCTGAAGATAGTGTCAGGAAAGTTGGGTCAGCAGGCAAGCCGCTTTTTCCATCCCAAATTAAAATAGTAAATGAAACCGGAGAAGAGGTTTCAGAAAATACAGCGGGAGAAATTATTGTCCATGGACCGAATGTTTCTAAAGGTTACTTAAATAAAGGACCGAACACTGTTAATGGCTGGTTTCATACAGGAGATATTGGGTATAAAGATTCGGAAGGTTTTCTGTACGTACTGGATAGACGATCTGATTTAATTATTTCTGGAGGAGAAAATATATATCCAGCTGAAATAGAAGGGATGCTAACATCAATAGACGGCGTATTGGATGCAGGTGTAATAGGGGAAGACGACGAAAAATGGGGACAAGTACCGATCGCTTTTGTTGTAAAAGATAATAATAGGTTAGCTATAACAGAGGAAATGATTCATTCCTTCTGTGCAAAAAAGCTTGCAAAATATAAAATACCAAAAAAGATACTATTTATTGAAAAAATACCGAGAAATGCAGCGAAAAAAATACTTCGTAGAGAATTAAGAACGCATTTAGGGCAAAATAAATAGTAAAGAAGCATTTAAATACTTATCAAGTAAGGCTGTTTTCTCAAAAGTTTGTTGCATTTTTATGTGAAAAAACGGGAGAAGCAGTACTTAGCAGACTGAATACACGTAGACTCCTGTGGGAATACGAGAAAGACGAGACTTAAGCAGAGCGTATGCGACGAGGAGGCTCGACGCTCGCTAAACGGACGAAGTGTATTCAGGCTGCGAGTTTAAAAGCAACAAATTATACGAAAACAGCCTTAAGTAAAAAGGGTTAATTTATTGTTCGGAGGTATGTATGGACTTATACAAAGGTTCTTTATATTGGCCTACTACTGTAAAAGAAGTACTGGATTACCCAACATTATCGGAAAATATCACATGTGATGTTCTTATAATTGGTGGGGGGATGTCAGGAGCTCTATGCTCTTATGTATTATCTGAAGAATTATTAGATGTTGTTCTGGTAGATAAACGAAAAGTAGCGCATGGCAGCACTTCTGCCAATACAGGATTGCTTCAATATTGTAATGATATTATGCTTCATGAATTTGTGGAAAGGATAGGAGAAGAGCAAGCAGTACGCTTTTATCGATTATGTTTTGAAGCAATAAAAAACCTACAATCAGTTGCAGAGGCGTTAAAAAAAGATGTTCAATTTAAAGCAAGAAAAAGTCTTTATTATGCTAGTAATCAAAATGATGTAACAAAATTAAAAAAAGAGTATGACATGTTAAAAAAGCATGGTTTTCGAGTTGAGTATTTAGAAGAAAAGGAAATAGAAAAGATTTATGGATTCAAAAAACCGGCAGCGCTCATTTCGGAAGGAGATGCAGAAGTTAATCCACAAATGTTTGTGACAGAACTAATACAGGAAGCATACAGGAGAAATGTAAAAGTTTACGAGCATACAGAAGTAACAGAGGCAGGTTTTGAAAATGGATATTGGAAATTTGTTAGTGAAAAAGGAATGATCTTTGCGAAAAAGGTTATTTATTCAACAGGTTATGAAGAGATTTTATTTGCAAAGAAAAAAGGAGGCGAATTAAATAGAACCTATACAATCGTGACCTCTCCTGTTCCTTCTTTTCGATGCTGGGAGGACCAATGTCTTATTTGGGAGACGAAAAGACCATATTTCTACATGCGGACAACGTTTGATGGAAGAATTATTGCTGGGGGATTGGATGAAAAACCAATCGAAGCACCTTCTGATCCAAAAGTGCTTTCGAAATATGGTGAAAAACTTTTAAAAATGGTTTTAGAGCATTTTCCAAATGAGAAAATTAATGCAGATTATGTATATGGCGCCACATTTGGTGAATCGGCAGATGGAATGCCATTTATAGGAGAACATCCAGACAAAAAAAATATTTACTATAATTTAGGCTATGGTGGGAATGGTGCTATATATAATATGTTCGGTGCAACTATTTTAAAAGAGCTTATGCTAAACGGATATCATCCTGATGCTGATTTAACCCGCTTAGATAGATAAAAAAGAAGCTGTTCCATTTTAGATTGCCCTCCAAAGAAATTGAATTGGCAAAGATGGAACAGCTTTTTTTGAAAGATAAGAAGATAAAATTTCGAACCTAGTTTAGTGTCTAGCTCCGACGCCTAGCCCCTGTGAAAGATAACCTCTTGTCTCTAAAAGT
>NZ_JBQTCX010000039.1:0-23978 GCF_052663115.1 Niallia yueguangensis | reverse complement strand
CGCACAGCGCCGAGGAGGCTCCCGGACCGCCCGCGGAAAGCGAACGCCTCTCGCTGCAATCAACAGGCAAGTTTAACAGAGCCAATTGAATAAAAAACAATTCTATAATACTATTTATTTTTCAATTTTTGACAAAAACAGGCAGGAAAAACAACTTGTTTAAAAAATGTAATAGGAGTTGCTTTTATATAAAGTGGGCAGTCTCAACCTTTTTAGAAGGAAGGCTGTTTTTTCTATCCAACGTATTTTATCGAATTATGGTTTTTGTTAAGAATTTAAGTGAAAGAAGTCGAGTAAAAAATAGTAGCTTGTCCGCTATTTTGACAAACTTTTAAAAAAATACACTCTATAATTTTCAACAATAAGACTGGATAGGGAGTGTATAAAAATGGAAAAAGTAGAAAGGGACTTAATAGACACATTGGGTGAAGTTGATTTTGGAAAATCAAAAGATGGATTAGGCGTTTTTTTTCAGAAGTTTAATACCAAAATAGAAAATTTATTTGTTGTTAAAGGCTACATGCTGTTCTTCATTGGATTCTTATTAGGGAGAGCATTAATATTGGCGAAATTAACTCCATTTAGTCTCCCTTTCTTTGCAGCAGTCTATTTAACCCGTAAAGAAAAGGCGCCAATTGCTTTAGTAGGTTTAATAGGAGGTGCGGCAACCCTGTCTTTTAAAGAAGCATTCTCTAGTTTTGCGCTTTCCTTTTTATTTTTAAGTATATTTAAAATAGTAAACAGATGGAATAAAAACGAACAAAGTATGGTGCCAGTGATTGTTTTGTTAACGATACTAGGTGGAAGTTTAATAGAAGCTTATATATTACAAGGAGAAATTACACTGTATGGTGGAATGATGTCTCTTGTAGAAGGAAGCTTAGGATATATTTTAACCCTTATTTTCCTGCAAAGTTTGCCGTTGCTTACTGTAAATAAACGCAGGCAAGCGTTAAAAACAGAAGAAATTGTTTGTCTCATTATTATGTTAGCTTCTGTTATGACAGGAACAATTGGATGGACTGTATACGATATGTCGATTGAACATATCATGTCCCGATACTTAGTGCTTATCTTTGCTTTTGTCGCTGGAGCAACGATCGGATCAACGGTAGGTGTTGTAACAGGATTAATTTTTAGTTTAGCAAATATATCAAGTTTTTATCATATGAGCTTACTTGCTTTTTCTGGACTACTAGGAGGGTTGTTGAAAGAAGGCAGAAAAGTCGGAGTAGCATTAGGCCTTTATATAGCAACACTGCTGATTGGCATGTATGGAGAAGGTAGTGGTGTATTAACAGCATCTATTATGGAAACGACAGCAGCCGTAATTTTATTTTTGTTAACTCCTCAAGTTTTTACTTCACGAATGGCGAAGCATATCCCAGGAACCACTGAATATTCTTTAGAACAACAGCAGTATATGCGAAAAATGAGAGATGTCACAGCACAAAGAGTTTCTCAGTTTTCTACTGTTTTTCAGGCGCTTTCTAAAAGTTTTTCATCCAATGATACTTTTTCGGAGATGGATGACAGTGACAGAGAGCTTGATTTCTTCTTAAGCAATGTAACAGAAAAGACGTGCCAAACTTGCTTTAGAAAGGAGACTTGCTGGGCGAGAAACTTTAATACAACATATGATTATATGAAAGAAATTATGACAGAAATGTCCGAAACTGGTGGAAATATTTCAAGCAATTTATTAAGAGATTGGGAGAAGCATTGTACAAGATCAAAAAAGGTGACTGATGCGATTCATCAAGAATTAACGTTATTTCAAGCGAATCAAAAACTAAAAAAACAAGTTTTAGAAAGCCGAAAACTAGTAGCAGATCAACTTTTAGGTGTATCTGAAGTTATGGGAGATTTCGCCAAAGAGATACAAAGAGAACGAGAAAATCATCATAAGCAAGAGGAGTTAATACTAGAAGCAATACAGGAATTTGGAATTCACATTGAAAATGTAGAGATATTTAGCTTAGAACAAGGAAATGTGGATATAGATATTACAATTCCATATAACACAGGTCATGGAGAATGCGAAAAATTAATCGCCCCGATGTTATCGGACATTCTTGGAGAAACGATTATTGTGAATACAGAAGATCAATCTGATTCTTCTAATGATTATAGTCATGCCACTTTTCGATCAGCAAAAGCGTATGTAGTAGAAACTGGGGTGGCATATGCTGCAAAAGATGGAGGATTTGTATCTGGAGACAGCTATTCTACAATCGAACTGGGGCTTGGAAAATATGCGATGGCAATAAGCGACGGAATGGGAAATGGAGAAAGGGCTCATATTGAGAGTGAAGAAACATTGCAGCTTCTGCAAAAAATTCTCCAGTCTGGGATTGAGGAACAAGTGGCGATCAAGTCTATAAATTCTGTTTTATCATTACGTACAACGGATGAAATATTTTCTACTTTAGATTTAGCTATGATCGACTTGCAAAGTGCTGCTGCAAAGTTTTTGAAAATTGGTTCAACACCAAGTTTTATTAAAAGAGGTTCTAAGATCATTAAAATACAGGCCAGCAATTTACCAATGGGAATATTGCAAGATTTTGATGTGGATGTTGTGAGCGAGCAATTAAAAGCTGGAGATATACTTGTTATGATGAGCGATGGGGTGTTTGAAGGACCGAAGCATGTAGAGAACTTTGACTTATGGATGAAAAGAAAAATAAAAGAGTTAAAAACAAATGATCCTCAAGAAATAGCAGATTTAATTATGGAAGAAGTTATTCGTTCCAGATCAGGGATGATTGAAGATGATATGACGGTGCTTGTAGCGCAAATCAATCATAATATTCCAAAGTGGAAGTCCATACCTGTAAGAGCATATAGTCAAACAGCAAATTAACCAGCATTTTTAATAAGGCATTAATTGTATATCCAATAAGAAAAGGTATAAATACTCCTTTTTCCGTCAACAATGGGACTAACTCATGAATAGAGGGGAGTATTGAATGAAAACAGGAACACTTAAACAAATTCTTCTTATTACAGATGGATGCTCCAATCAAGGAGAAGACCCAATTGCAATGGCTGCATTAGCAAATGAACAAGGTATCACAGTTAATGTTATTGGTGTAATGGAACATGATACGATTGAGGAACAAGGGATAAAAGAAATTGAAGGAATTGCTCTTTCTGGTGGTGGTGTAAGTCAGGTGGTTTATGCCCAACAATTAGCACAAACGGTTCAGATGGTTACAAAAAAAGCGATGACACAAACGTTGCAAGGTGTTGTAAATAAGGAACTTCAACAAATCTTAGGAAGTTCCAAAACGGTAGAAGATTTACCACCAGAAAAACGTGGAGAAGTGATGGAAGTAGTAGATGAATTAGGCGAAAAGGTAGAATTAGATGTACTTATTCTCGTAGATACAAGTGCAAGTATGAAACATAAGCTTCCAACGGTAAAAGAGGCTTTAATCGATCTGTCATTAAGTTTAAACGCTAGATCTGGAGAGAATAAGTATGCTGTTTTTGTATTTCCCGGGAAAAAGAAAGAAGTCGAAAAATTGCTTGATTGGACACCAAGACTGGAGTCGCTTACTAGTATTTTCTCCAAGTTAACAACTGGTGGGATAACGCCAACAGGCCCAGCTTTAAAAGAAGCTATCCATTATTTCAAAAATAAACGCTCATTAAAGAGTTTGATCTCTCGTGATGATGATGAATACTTTGAAGAGTCCATTTAACATAAATCCTGGTACTGTTATTAAGGGGAAATGGCATAAAAACAATTATACAATCTTAAAAGAACTTGGTTATGGAGCAAACGGGACTGTTTTCTTAGCGGAATCCAAAATAGGACAAGTTGCTTTAAAGATAAGTAACAATGGAATGTCTATTATTTCCGAAGTAAATGTATTAAAATCCTTTGCGAAGGTCCAAGGTTACTGCCTTGGACCTTCTTTGATGGATGTGGATGACTGGATAACTAGAAGCGGAAATATTTCCTTTTATGTAATGGAATATATAAAGGGTCCAGATTTATTATCATTTATTCAACATAAGGATAGCTCTTGGATAAATGTGCTAATGATTCAACTGTTAAAAGATTTGCAAGTATTACATGAAACAAAGTGGGTGTTTGGAGATCTGAAGCCTGATAATTTAATTATTACCGGTCCACCGACTAGAATCAGATGCATTGATGTAGGAGGAACAACAATACAAGGGAGAGCGATTAAGGAGTTTACAGAGTTTTATGATCGTGGATATTGGGGATTGGGAACACGAAAGGCTGAACCGACATATGATTTATTTGCAGTTGCGATGATCATCATGAATATTGCCTATCCAAAAAGATTTAATAAAACAAATGGGGGCCTTCATCAATTACGTGCTATGGTTCAACAGAAAAGAGAACTACATCCATATGAAGGACTATTAGTTCAGGCGTTTACTGGAAAATACAGCAGTGCAAACGAAATGAGAAGCGAGTTATTACGGTTATCAAATGGAGATCCTGTTAAAACAAGGGTCCGTTCCTCTTCTGTTAATCAAAGAAGTACGCCTTCTGTCGCCAATAACAGAAGTAATAAACAAACAATAAAGAAGAATGGTTCATTAAACAGAAGGACGGTAATGAAAAAGAAGAAAAAATCAGGGGTACTCGAATCTCTGCTCCTACTCCTAATTATTTCTTTATTGTATTTATTTTACATTTACGGCCAATTAACATAATAGATGAACTGGAAAGAATTTTCATATGGAGAGTGGCATCTTTTGAAAGCTTAGTGGTAAAAGTGGTATTCTATAGTCATAATAGACTACCATATCTACTATAAACAATAATAATATGTAGAATAGTGATATGAATTAAGGAAGAAGTGCATATGTTAGATCAAAAAGTAAAAACATACTTAAAAGAGAGAGGATTATCACTTGAAGGAAAGAAGATTTTAGTTGGGGTATCTGGAGGTCCAGATTCCCTTGCATTACTTCATTATCTTTGGAGCAAACAAGCAGAATGGAGTATCTCGGTAATAGCAGCCCATGTGGACCATATGTTTAGGGGAGAAGAATCATTGCAAGAGGCAAAGTTTGTAGAGGCTTTTTGTTTGTGTAGATCTATCCCGTTTGAAATGAAAAGCATAGATGTTCCTCGTTATATAAACGAAACAGGAATAAATGCTCAAACTGCTGCTAGAGAATGCCGCTACTTATTTTTTGAAGAGATAATGAAAAAACATGGAATGGATTATTTAGCATTAGGTCACCATGGAGATGATCAAGTTGAAACAATCTTAATGAGGTTAACTAGAGGAAGTACAGGTGAAGCGAGAGCTGGCATTCCGTTCCAAAGGCCGTTTGGAAAGGGAGTATTATTTCGTCCATTCCTTTGTCTGGAAAGACAGGAAATTGAGGAGTATTGTTTAGAATACGAGCTAGACCCTAGAAGAGATCCAAGCAATGAAAAAGAAAACTATAGCAGAAATAGATACAGAAAACAGGTTATTCCTTTCCTGAAAAATGAAAATCGTCATGTTTCCCGGCATTTTCAACGCTTTAGTGAAGAATTACAAGAAGATGAGCGGTTTTTAATGGAATTAACTGTGGAGATATGGGATAAAGTAGTAAGTGCTAAAAAAGATAATGAAATAATTGTTGACATTGATGCATTTCTTTCTATAGCTATTTCTTTACAAAGAAGATGTATTCAACTAATATTAAACTATCTCTATAAAAAGATACCTGCTTCATTATCCGCATTACATACAGATAATATTATAACTTTGCTGAATAGTCCTCATGCGTCAGGAAATATTGATCTCCCTGAAGGTTTGAATGTGGTGAAATCCTATCGATTAGCTTATTTTCAACTGAATTTTACACCTGAAGAACCCTTTTATTATGAAATTTCAAAAACGGGAGAGTTATTATTACCTAATGGGTACTATATTAAGGTAGAATATATAGACAGCAGACCGCTTTTAGATGCTCATAGCATTCTTTTAAGTCCAAATACTATTTCCTTTCCTCTTATCATACGTACGAGAAGAGATGGAGATAGGATGAAGATAAAAGGAATGGATGGCACAAAAAAAGTGAAAAGTATATTTATGGATGAAAAAGTATCCATTCAAAAGAGAAAAACATGGCCTATTTTAACAGATGCTGAAAACAATATATTATGGATACCAGGCCTAAAAAAATCAATTTATTCTTATTGTGTTGAGAATAGCGATTTTTATCTATTAATAACATTTAAAACGCAATGATCTTCTAGGGGGCACACTTTAATGAAACATGATATTGAGAGGATATTAATATCAGAAGAAGAGATTCAAGAGAAAATAAAGGATTTAGCATTTCAGTTAACAGAAGAATACAATGACAAATTTCCATTGGCAATTGGTGTTCTTAAAGGAGCATTGCCTTTTATGGCTGATCTTCTAAAACGTATTGATACATACTTAGAAATGGATTTTATGGATGTGTCGAGTTATGGAAATTCAACTGTATCGTCAGGTGAAGTGAAAATTATTAAAGATTTAGACACATCAGTTGAAGGAAGAGATATATTAATCATCGAGGATATCATTGATAGCGGTTTAACGCTTAGCTACTTAGTAGATTTATTCCGTTATCGAAAAGCAAAATCTATTAAGATTGTCACACTTCTCGACAAACCAACTGGAAGAAAAGCAGATCTTCAAGCAGATTATGTAGGCTTTATCGTACCAGATGCATTTGTTGTTGGCTACGGTTTAGATTATGCAGAGAAATACCGTAATCTACCGTATATTGGCGTTTTGAAGCCAGAGGTTTATACAACTGATAATAATTAAAAGGCAGTGAAGTAAAACTCGTAAACAAAAAGGTTAATTTCTTGAATTTACACAATTTTCTATGATACTATACACTATAGTTTGTTTACCGTGGGAGGAGGTAAGGGATGAACCGTATTTTCCGTAATACCATCTTTTATTTATTAATATTTTTAGTCATTATAGGTGTAGTAAGTTTTTTCAATGGTAATAACGAACCTACTAGGCATATATCCTATAATCAATTAATTAGTCATCTCGAAAAGAATGAAGTAAAATCGATTACAACACAACCTGAACGAGGTGTCTTAGAAGTACGTGGACAATTGAAATCATATAAACGTGATGAATATTTTGTCTCCTATGTAACGAATAACGAAACTGTTCAGCAACGAATAGATAAAGCAGCGCATGAGGGCTCCAATGTAGAGGTCTTACCGGCACAAGAAACTAGCAGCTGGGTAACATTCTTTACTTCTATCATTCCGTTTGTGATTATCTTTATTTTATTCTTCTTCCTGCTTAACCAAGCACAAGGCGGCGGCAGTAGAGTAATGAACTTTGGCAAAAGTAAAGCCAAACTTTATAACGAAGAGAAGAAGAAGGTTCGCTTTAAAGATGTAGCTGGAGCAGATGAAGAAAAGCAAGAGTTAGTAGAAGTAGTTGAATTCTTAAAAGACCCAAGAAAATTTGCAGAACTTGGAGCAAGAATACCTAAAGGTGTTTTACTTAATGGACCTCCAGGAACAGGTAAAACATTATTAGCAAGAGCTGTTGCCGGCGAGGCTGGTGTGCCGTTCTTCTCTATCAGTGGTTCTGATTTTGTGGAAATGTTTGTTGGTGTGGGTGCTTCCCGTGTTCGTGATTTATTTGAAACAGCGAAAAAGAATGCACCATGTATTATATTTATTGATGAAATTGACGCTGTTGGTCGCCAACGTGGTGCTGGTCTTGGCGGTGGACATGATGAGCGTGAGCAAACATTAAACCAATTATTAGTTGAGATGGATGGTTTCGGAGCGAATGAAGGAATTATTATTATTGCTGCGACAAACCGCCCGGATATTTTGGACCCAGCGTTATTGCGTCCAGGTCGTTTTGACCGTCAAATAACGGTTGACAGACCAGATGTAAATGGTCGTGAAGCAGTTCTGCGTGTCCATGCCCGTAATAAACCATTGGCTGAGACTGTGGATCTTAAGAGCATTGCGATGCGTACCCCAGGATTTTCTGGTGCAGATTTAGAAAATCTACTCAATGAAGCAGCACTTGTTGCAGCTAGAGCAGATAAGAAGAAAATTGATATGGAAGATATGGATGAAGCAACGGACCGTGTCATTGCTGGTCCTGCAAAGAAAAGTCGTGTAATCTCGAAAAAAGAACGAAACATAGTAGCATATCATGAAGCAGGTCATACTATTATTGGTGTAGTTTTAGATGAAGCAGATATGGTACATAAAGTAACCATCGTTCCTAGAGGTCAAGCGGGCGGCTATGCTGTTATGCTTCCAAAAGAAGATCGTTTCTTAATGACAAAGCAAGAGCTACTTGATAAAATTACCGGCTTGTTAGGCGGACGTGTAGCAGAAGATATCGTATTTGGTGAAGTAAGTACTGGTGCTCATAATGATTTCCAAAGAGCTACTAATATTGCCCGTAAAATGGTAACAGAATATGGAATGAGCGATAAGCTTGGACCGTTGCAATTTGGTCAGGCTCAAGGTCAAGTATTTTTAGGCAGAGATTTGAATAATGAACAAAATTATTCGGATGCAATAGCTTATGATATTGATCAGGAAATCCAAAGAATTATTAAAGAAAGTTATGAAAGAGCAAAAACAATTCTTACGGAAAACCGCGAGAAATTAAATATCATTGCAGAAACTTTACTTGAAGTAGAAACATTAGATGCTGAACAAATCAACAGCTTATATAAAGACGGAAAACTTCCAGATCGTTCCGCTCAAACAGAAACTATTTCATCTGATGCTGATGATGTGAAAGTAAATATCAACATGAAGAAAGAAGATCAAGAGCCGAAAGAGGAGCTATGATCATGATACAAAAAAAGGATGTACATATGTGCATCCTTTTTTGTACGAATAAATGCCTGTCTTCTGAAGGGGCGGGAGTGTTTTAATAAGAAAAAGAATTTGATATTTCACTAATATTAGGAGATTATGATATGATGTTTGCAGTGTTTAAAATGGGAATTGTGCGATAAAATAGAAATTTAACTTACGCTTGTTAAGCTAAGTTGTATATAAGTAATAGCAACAGTATTAATAATAAAAAAGTGGTGAAGATTATGATTTTTGTCTTTGATGTTGGGAATACAAACACTGTTTTAGGAGTATATGAAAATGATAAATTAAAGCATCATTGGAGAATTGAAACGAATCGTTATAAAACGGAAGATGAATATGGTATGATCATTAAATCGCTATTTGATCATGTTAACTTACATTTTTCTCATATAAACGGAATTATTATATCCTCGGTTGTTCCGCCCATTATGTTTGCTTTAGAAAGAATGTGTGAAAAATACTTTCAAATAAAACCTCTTGTTGTTGGACCTGGAACAAAAACAGGCTTGAATATTAAATATGATAATCCTAAAGAGGTTGGAGCGGATCGTATTGTAAATGCAGTTGCTGCTATTCGTGAATATGGAAGTCCATTGATTATTGTTGATTTTGGCACTGCCACGACATTTTGTTATATAAATGAACAGAAACAATATATGGGTGGAGCGATCTCTCCAGGTATTAACATCGCTACAGAAGCCCTATATTCTAAAGCGGCAAAGCTGCCAAGAATAGAAATTGTACGTCCTGATGGGGTAATTGGAAAAAACACGGTATCTGCTATGCAATCTGGCATCCTATATGGATATGTTGGTCAAGTTGAAGGAATTGTAAAACGAATGAAAGAGTATAGTAAAGAGAATCCTAAAGTTATTGCAACTGGCGGACTAGCTAATTTAATTGCAAAAGAATCCAATATAATTGATGTTGTGGATCCGTTTTTAACATTAAAAGGATTACAGCTGATATATGAAAAAAATAAAACAAATGTAAAATAATTGTTCGTGTTTAAAAAGGAGTGGTAATGATGGGAGATTATTTAGTTAAGGCGTTAGCGTTTAATGATCAGGTGCGAGCTTACTCAGTGAAAAGCACAGATACAGTGGCAGAAGCACAAAGAAGACATTATACTTGGCCAACGGCATCTGCGGCATTAGGAAGATCATTAACTGCTGCTGCTATGTTTGGTGCTATGTTAAAAGGCGATCAAAAATTAACTGTAAAAATTGATGGTGGCGGACCGATTGGTTTAATATTGGTTGATGGAAATGCGAAAGGAGACGTAAGAGGTTACGTTACGAACCCACAAACGCATTTTGATTTAAATGAGCACGGAAAGTTGGATGTAAAGAGAGCTGTAGGAACAGAAGGAACATTATCAATTGTGAAAGACATTGGAATGCGCGATTATTTTACAGGTCAAGTACCGATTGTTTCAGGAGAACTAGGAGAAGATTTTACGTATTATTTAGTAACATCAGAGCAAATTCCTTCTTCCGTTGGAGTAGGCGTTCTTGTCAATCCAGATAATTCTATTCTCGCAGCTGGCGGTTTTATGATTCAATTATTGCCAGGAACAGATGAAGAAACGATAACAAAGATTGAAAAACGTTTAGGTGAAATACCGCCTATTTCAAAATTAATTCAAAAAGGTTTAACACCTGAAGAAATTTTAGAAGAAATCTTCAGCGCAGAAAATATGAAGATAATCGAAACAATGCCAGTTTCTTTTACTTGTACATGTTCTAAAGATAGATTTTCTAATGCTATCATTAGTCTTGGCAAAGAAGAAATCGAAGACATGATTATAACAGATGGAAAAGCGGAAGCTCATTGCCATTTCTGTAATGAAAAATATATATTTTCAAAAGGAGAGTTAGCATCTCTTTTAGAAGAAGCAAAATAATATCAAGATCATGAAACAAGCATAGTACTCACTCTATGCTTGTTTTTTTTGCTGTTTTCTCAAAGTTTGTTGTTATTTACGTAAAAAAATGGGAGAAGAAGTACTAAGCAGCCTGAATACACGTAGACTCCTGTGGGAAAGCGAGAAAGGACGAGACCCCACAGGAGCGTATGCGACGAGGAGGCTCGACGCTCGCTAAACGGACGAAGTGTATTCAGGCTGCGAGTTTTAAAGCAACAATCTATACGAAAACAGCTTTTTTTTTGATAAATTGTAGGGTTCTTCATCCATTTTTTCGTTTATTTAGTAGATTGCTAATTTGGGAGGAGAAAAATTTGATAAAGATTAAGGATGTTAGCCACTCGTTTGAAATCGGGAAAAAAAATAAAAAAACAACATATCCAGTTTTAAAAAATATTAATCTTGAGATAAAAAAAGGGGAAATTGTCACGATTATAGGAAGAAGTGGATCGGGGAAATCAACCCTTTTAAATTTAATTAGTGGATTTATGCAGGCTAATGAAGGAGAAATTTGGATAGATAATCAAAAAGTGAACGAGTTTAATGAAGCTTCCTTTGCTGATTTTCGTTTAACCCATATAGGGTTTATTTTTCAAAGCTTTCAATTAATTCCGAGTATGACCGCATTTGAAAATGTGCAGCTTCCGTTAATTTTAAAAGGAGAGGGAGAAAAAGAACGGAAAGAAAGAACGTTGGAAGTGTTAGAAAGAGTAGGCCTGCAAGATTTTGCTGATCATTATCCTAGCGAGTTATCTGGCGGGCAGCAGCAGCGCATAAGTATCGCAAGAGCACTTGTCGTCAATCCTCCGCTTATTTTGGCTGATGAACCAACAGGCAGTTTGGATAGTGACACAGAAGAGGAGCTGTTAACTTTTATTAAAGAGTTAAATCGGGATTTAAACATTACATTTTTAATTATTACCCATGATGAAAACGTTGCAAAAATAGGGGATCGCATTGTGCAAATTAGTGATGGAAATATAGTAGAGGAGGTTCATTCCTTATGAGATGGAAAGACCAGGTTGCATTTGTTAAACAAAATATGAAAAAAAATAAAACAAGGATGTTTATGACCATTTTAGCAACGGCAATGGGGTGTGCTTTTCTTATTGTATTAGCATCTGTTGGATTTGGCTTAAATGAATCGATTGTAAAGGAAACAACAGAAAATCGTACAGTAACGAATATAGAAGTTCACAATAAAACAGAAGGCGATAGTGAAGGGTTAACAGATAAGGATGTACAGTATTTTGAATCAATTGATCATGTTAAAGCTGTTACAAGAAGGCAAGCATTACAGCAGCCAGGTGAATATACACTAGATGCGTTTAAAATAACAGCAGGAACAGTTGTTGCTAATATGTCATCTGAAGTAAAAGCTGGTTTTGAATTATCAAAAGGAAGATTGCCAGAAAAAGATAATGAGGTAGTCGTCGGGTATCATTTTTTAGAAAATCTACTACCTGAAGGTGTGGACTATGACAAAATATATGATGAAAAAGGTCAGTTAAAAGAGGAGTATCTTTATAAAGGGGATTTAATCGGGAAAACAATCGAACTAACGGTACATTTATCAGATAATAAATCGGATGATAAGACGAAGAAAATAAAATTAGAAATAGTTGGATTGGGTAAAAAGCCAACAAAAGACTGGATCTATAATTCTAATGTTTATATTTCAGAAAATATTTTAAAATCGATTGAAGGTTTTACTGGTACTGCAAAAGGTGCATTGAGAAGCTCAGAGGAAAATAATAATCAATTAAGCGATGCAAGAGTATATGATGAAGTAAATATTTATGCAGATAAACTAGAAAATGTGGAAAGTATTTCAAAGCAATTAGAAGACAAAAATTATTATGTTTACTCCGTTTTAAATGAATTACAAGAAATTAATAAAGTGTTTGCTATTTTAAAAGTTGGTTTAATTTTTATCGGTACGATTGCCATTATTATTGCATCTATTGGCATTTATAATACGATGACAATGTCCGTAACGGAAAGAGCACCGGATATTGGCATCATGAAAGCGTTAGGGGCAAACCCTGCCGTCATCAAAAAAATATTTCTTTTAGAAAGCAGTTTTATTGGTCTAATTGGTGCATTAGTAGGAACAGTCGTTTCTTATGGCATAAGCTATTTAGTGAATTTTATCATCCCTATTGTTGTAAAAAGCTTCTTTAATGAAGAAATTCCATCAGGATTTATGTTTAGTTCTATTCCATTCAGTCTGCCGATTATCTGTATTATTATTTGTTATGCTGTTACCATTATTTCTGGATCACGACCAGCAAGAAGGGCAACGAAGGTAGATGTATTAAAAGCGTTAAGAAGAGAAGTATAAGAACAAAACTTTCTATTTGGCCAATTCACGACTAGTCAGGGTGTGATTGGTCTTTTTTTTAAGATAGGCTCTGCTAAACGATTATGTTGATTTTGGAAGGGGATTTGCGAGACTCTTGCGGAAAAACGGGCTGGAAAGACCCCGCAGTGAGGTACGAGCAAGGAGGCTTGCCAGTTCGTTCGCGGAAAGCGAGCGAATTTTCTGGCCATTCTAAATCAACACTGAAATTTAACAGAACCACCCATGCTAATAAAAATTTGCACCATGGGGGATGAAAATAAGTGGTGTTCATTCAGAGTGAAGATAGAAGGAGTTAGAGCTTAGAATGATGTTGGTTTGGAGAAGCGTTCGCTCGACTCCTGCGGGATTAGCGAGACAGGCGAGACCCCGCAGGAGCAAAGTGACGAGGAGGCTCGGCGCTCGCCCCGCGGAAAGCGAGCGATAAGCTTCGGAAAACCCCTTTTAACAGAGCTTATTTTCCAAGTAGCCTTAAAATAAAAGAGAATAGTAAAAATTCCCTAGCAAAATATGAATTTTCCGTAAAATTAACGTATATTAATTGACAAAAAGAGGATTCATTGATAAATTATTTATAACAAAACCAATTAATTTACTCGGATTATTAAGAAGGAGAGAATATCATGTCACGTATAGCTAATTCAATTTTAGATTTAATCGGTCAAACACCAATAGTAAAATTAAATCGTTTAGTGGACGATGGAAGTGCAGATGTATACTTAAAGCTTGAATATATGAACCCTGGCAGCAGTGTAAAAGATCGTATTGCACTTGCAATGATTGAGGCTGCAGAACAAAGTGGGGAATTAAAAGAAGACAGCACTATAATTGAGCCAACAAGTGGAAACACAGGTATTGGTCTTGCGATGGTTGCAGCAGCAAAAGGATATAAATCTATTCTTGTTATGCCTGAAACAATGAGTTTGGAAAGACGCAATCTATTAAGAGCCTATGGTGCAGAACTTGTATTAACACCAGGTCCAGAAGGTATGGGCGGAGCGATTCGCAAAGCAGAAGAATTAGCGAAAGAAAACGGCTATTTCCTACCACAACAATTCAAAAACTTATCCAATCCGGAAGTACATAGAAAAACAACGGCGCAGGAGATTATTTCTGCATTCGGTGATGAGCAGTTGGATGCGTTTATTTCTGGCATCGGAACAGGTGGAACGATCAGCGGTGCTGGTGAAGTATTAAAAGAAAAATATGAAAATATTAAAATATATGCAGTAGAACCAGCTGATTCCCCTGTTTTATCCGGAGGGAAACCAGGACCGCATAAAATTCAAGGAATCGGAGCTGGATTTGTTCCAGATACATTAAATAGCGAAATTTATGATGATATTATTCAAGTAACGACAGAGCAAGCATTTGAATATGCTCGCCGTGCTGGAAAAGAAGAGGGCGTTTTAGGCGGTATTTCTTCTGGTGCTGCTATCTATTCAGCATTAAAGGTAGCAAAAGAATTAGGAAAAGGGAAAAAAGTATTAGCAATCATTCCAAGTAATGGTGAGCGCTACTTAAGTACACCATTATACCAATTTGATGAGGCATAAAATAAAAACAACCAAATCACTTTTTTAAAACAAGCAGTCTATATGGCTGCTTGTTTTTTATTGCGTCAAAGCTTGTTGCTTATTTATGGAGATGTGTGCAATTCTAAATTGGAAAGTATTTCAATGTGTTATATTAGTGAAAGAGATAATTGTTAGTGCGGTCGTTTAATTCTATTTATGTATTTGTAACTACTTGGAAGGAGGGATAAAATGCCGTATTTTTTCCTTTTTGTATTTGCGCTTTTTGCTGGAATGGCATTACCTGTTCAAACGGCAATTAATGCCGAATTGCGTACAACAATTCAGTCGCCTTATTTAGCAGCTATGATTTCTTTTTTAGTTGGAGCTACCGTATTATGCGGTGTAACACTGGCAGTAGAACATACGATTATACCGAATAAAGTCGTATTTACGAAGCCATGGTGGATTTGGAGCGGTGGAGCACTTGGCATCCTGTTCGTGTTAGCAAATGTTATACTCATGCCTAAAATTGGTTCTGCACTAACCGTAGGACTTACACTTGCAGGTCAATTAATCATGGCGATTATTATTGACCATTTTGGTTGGTTTCACCTTCCTGTTCATGAGATAAACATTCCTAGAATAATAGGGGTTTTACTAATTTTAGGCGGTATTTTTTTGGTGCAGCGATTTTAAAAAAGAATTGCTGTTTTCTAAAAGTTTGTTGTTTTTGAATAGAAAAATAAACATGGCTGAAGCACTGAGCAGCCTGAATACACGTAGACTTCTGCTTAGAAAAGCGAGAAAGACGAGACCCCACAGGAGCATAGTGACGAGGAGGATCGGCACTCGTCCGCGGGGTAAATAACAACAATCAATACGAAAAGAATTGATGATATAGGAAAGACTGATCCAAACATGAATGTTTTTAGAAAGCTAGTTGTGATATAAAAAGTTGAAAGCAAGGCAGAAGTGGCTTTGCTTTTTTGCGTAATATCGTAATTTATATGTCTTAAGTTAGATAACTGTCTAGCTCCAGCGCCTAGCCCCTGTGAAAAATAACCCTTTGCCTCTAAAAGTAAAAAGCACTTTTCGAGTCAAATGAACATTTTTCTTCGGGGCTGATCAAGGTGCTTCCGCTTTTCTAAATATCTTTTCTAATTTTTTTGTCTTTCTCCCTGTTCATCATGTATGATGAAAAAAGAGAAAATGGTAAGGGGCGAAAGGTGATTGAAACAGTATAACGTATACAGCAAGCATATGGCTTTTTCTTATAAACGGTTTTTTAAACAATTTCTTGATCTAACAAGAAATAAAGAGCACTATGTATTATTAGAAAGCGGTAGAGGCGGAAGATATAGTATAGCAGCGATAAATCCTATTGTGAAAATGATCGGGAAAAATAATAAATTGGAGGTAACTACAGATAGTCATACAGAAATAATGGAAGGCAATCCACTCCACTTAGTGAAGGATGTCATAAGACAATATAAGGTAGAATCATATCCTGCTTTGCCTGATTTTCAAGGAGGGGCCCTTGGTTTTATTAGCTATGATTATATTCGTTACATTGAACGATTACCTAATGAGACGATGGATGATTTAGAAATACCGGATGTTTATTTTCTTCTATTTGATGAATGGTATGTTTACGACCATCAAGAAAAGCAGTTATGGTTCATGGCTTTATATGAAGAGGGACATTATGATGATGCACAAAAGAAAATAGAGGAACGTACGAATCAATGGCTTGAACGGATAGACCAGGAAGAGGAGGTTGCTGATACAGAAAAGACCGATGATTTACAGGTTTCTATAAAGGATAACGAGTTTCAGCGCTCCGTTCGCAAAATTCAAGATTACATTGCACAAGGCGATGTTTTTCAAGTCAATTTATCTGTGCGCCAAACAAAGCCATTGCATGTTCCTGCTATAGAAGTATATAAACAGCTGCGCGTACTAAATCCGTCGCCATATATGGGCTATTTTCATACGCCGGATTTTCAGCTTGTATGTGGTTCTCCAGAACTTTTAGTGAAAAAGAAGGGAGACGAGGTAAGCACAAGGCCAATTGCTGGTACAAGATCAAGAGGAAAAGATGATGACGAGGATCAAGCGCTTGCTAACGAGCTGATAGAAAGTGAAAAAGAACGAGCAGAGCATGTGATGTTAGTTGATTTAGAGCGCAATGACCTTGGGAGAGTTTGTCAGTATGGTTCAGTAGAAGTAAATGAGTTTATGGTGATCGAAAAATATTCTCACGTGATGCATATTGTCTCGAATGTTAGAGGGACATTGGCAGAAGATAAAGATGAATATGACTTAATTGACAGTATGTTTCCTGGAGGAACGATAACAGGTGCTCCTAAAGTAAGAACAATGGAGATTATTGAAGAATTAGAACCAGTAAAAAGGGGACCTTATACAGGCTCGTTAGGCTGGATAGGGTTTAACAGAGATGTTGAATTAAATATTATGATTCGCACGATGCTTGTAAAGGACGAAAAGGCATATGTACAAGCAGGTGCAGGAATAGTCATTGATTCTGTTCCTAGCAATGAATATAAAGAGTCGATGAAAAAAGCACGGGCGCTTTGGAATGCAAAAGAATTAGCTGAGAGACATGAGGGGTAAAGACAATGATTTATATGATCGATAATTATGATTCATTTACGTACAATCTTGTGCAATATTTAGGTTCAATGGGAGAAAAGCTGGTTGTGAAAAGAAATGACCAAATTTCTATCGAAGAGATAAGAAAAGAAAATCCTGATTATTTAATGATTTCACCAGGACCATGCAGCCCCAATGAAGCAGGCATCAGCTTAGAAGCAATAGACGCTTTCTCAGGAGAAGTACCTATTTTTGGTGTATGCTTAGGTCATCAAGCTATTGCACAAGTGTTTGGCGGGGATGTAGTTCAAGCGGAGAATTTGATGCACGGAAAAATATCCATGATGTTTCATGATGGAAAAACAATCTTTAAGGACTTGCCGAACCCATTCCCAGCGACAAGGTATCATTCCTTGCTTGTGAAAAAAGAGACGCTGCCAGCTTGTTTTGAAGTTTCTGCATGGACGGAGGAAGGCGAAATCATGGGGATTCGCCATAAAGAAGTACCTATCGAAGGAGTGCAATTTCATCCTGAATCGATAATGACAACAGATGGAATGGAACTATTGAAAAATTTCATTACTTATTATGCGAGAAATGGTAAAGAGTAGACTATGTACATTTATATAAACGAGAAAGTAGTTAAGCAAGAAGAGGCAGTTATTTCAGTGTTTGATCACGGTTTTATGTATGGATTAGGCTTATTTGAAACGTTTCGTATTTATGAGGGACACCCGTTTTTGTTAGAAGACCATTTACAACGTTTAAATCATGGATTAAAGCGATTAAATATTGAGCGAGTTTTTACAAGAGAAGAAGTAAATAGCATCATACAAGTTTTATTGCAAAAAAACGATTTAAAAAATGCGTATATTCGTTTTAATGTATCTGCTGGAAGTGGCGCGATTGGTTTACAAACAGCTCCATATACCAATCCGAATATCGTGATGTACATGAAACCATTGCCTGCAGCAGGCCGAATGGTAGAAAAAAAGGGGCGGATTTTGGCGATTCCCCGCAATACACCAGAAGGGGATGAAAGGCTAAAATCTCATCATTATCTTAATAATATTTTTGCGAAAAGGGAAATAGGGACAGACGCAGAAATAGAAGGGATATTTTTAACGAAAGAACAGCACTTAGCAGAGGGCGTCACAACTAATTTGTTTTGGATAAAAAAGGACGTTCTTTATACCCCTAGCTTAGATACAGGCATTTTAAATGGGATTACTAGACAGTTTATTATGGCGTATGCCAAAAAAATGGGTATGACAGTAGAAGAAGGTTTTTATGCAGTTGAACATATGCTGCAAGCAGAAGAAGTGTTTGCAACCAATTCTATTCAAGAAATTATTCCGCTAAAAAGCATCGATACCCATTTGTTTAATGGAGCAGCTGGCAAGGTTGTCGCCCTTTTTCATAAAAATTACCGAAAACTGTCTAGTTCGTTATGGTCAATCAAAGAGATGGGGGAAAAATAAATTGGCAATAAATTGTGCACCTTACACACTAAACTATCATGATAAAACACTCATAATGGGTATTTTGAATGTTAACCATGATTCGTTTTCTGATGGCGGGAAATTTAGAGAAAAAGATAAAGCGGTAAAGCATGCATTAGAGATGGTGGAAAACGGAGCGGATATTATTGATATTGGCGGGGAATCTACAAGGCCGGGATATGTAGAAATTTCAGCAGAAGAGGAATTGGAAAGAGTAATTCCGATTATTGAGACAGTTTCTAAAGAAGTGGATGTGCCGATATCCATTGATACATATAAAGGAATAGTGGCAAATGAAGCATTAAATGCAGGTGCCCATATCGTTAATGATATTTGGGGAGCAAAAAAAGATCCAATGATTGCAAAGGTTGCGGCAGAGAAGGATGCGCCGATTATTTTAATGCATAATCGAGATAATCAACTATATACCAATTTTGTTGAGGATGTATTATCAGATTTAGCTGAAAGTATACAGATTGCAAAAACAGCTGGAGTAAAAGAGGAAGATATTATTTTGGATCCGGGTATAGGATTTGCAAAAAATTTAACAACTAATTTAGAGATGATGAGACATTTAGATAAGTTAGTAGAGATGGGGTATCCTGTTTTACTTGGAACATCCAGAAAATCGATGATCGGTAATGTTCTAGATTTGCCTGTATCAGAAAGAATTGAAGGCACTGGAGCGACAGTTTGCTACGGAATTCAAAAGGGGTGTCAAATAATCAGGGTACATGATGTGAAAGAAATGGCTAGAATGGCAAAAATGATGGATGCTTTAATGGGAAGGGGGCAATACGGTGGATAAGATACGCTTAACTAAAATGGAGTTTTACGGTTATCACGGAGTATTTCCTGAAGAAACGAAACTTGGCCAACGATTTATCATTGATTTGGAAGTAGAGGCAGACTTAAGAGAAGCAGGGGAAAGTGACAATTTAGAACACTCCGTTAATTATGGTCAGCTCTATTTCGATGTTAAAGAAATAGTTGAAGGCAAACCGTATCAGTTAATTGAAGCGCTAGCTGAAAACATTGCACAGAAGCTTTTGCACAACCATGAGCGACTTGAAAGTGTACGTGTTGCTGTTATAAAACCAGATCCACCGATACCTGGCCACTACCAGTCAGTATCTGTGGAAATTTTGAGGAAAAAATAATGAATCATAATGCCTATTTATCGCTAGGTTCTAATATAGGAAACAGGGTAGAGTTTTTAAAAGAAGCTGTGCATATGCTACATGAACATGAAAAAATTAATTTAGTAAATATTTCATCCATCTATGAAACAGATCCGGTTGGATTTGAAGACCAGGACTTATTTTTAAATATTGTAGTACAGATTCATACAATCTTGGACCCATACTCCCTTCTAGAAGCTTGCCAGTTTATTGAAAATAATCTTGGAAGAAAAAGGATGGTAAGGTGGGGGCCGAGAACGATAGACCTTGACATTTTATTGTTTAATCACGAAAATATAGAATCAGAGAAACTAATTATTCCACATCCAAGAATTGCAGAGCGAGCATTTGTTGTAATTCCTTTATTGGAAATTGCTCCAACGATTGAATTGCCTAATGCACATACACCTTTAAAGGAAAGCAAAAAGTTTTTGCAGGATAAAGAAGGAGTAAGGATATGGAGACAGCAGAAAAATGGGGAAGACGTATTCGCGCTTTTCGAAAACTAAAGGGATATACACAGGAAAGTTTAGCTAAAGAGCTGCTGATTTCTGTTTCAATCTTAGGAGAGATTGAAAGGGGAAATCGAGTGCCTTCGGATGATATGATAGATTTAATAGTAAAAGCTTTAAATATAAGCAGGAAAGATTTGGATCCTGATTTAAAATAGTAATCAATAAGGGGATATTAATTCAAAGGGAGGTATTATCAGTGTTTAAAATAGGGAATGTAGAAATGCAAAACCGAGTAGTGCTTGCTCCGATGGCGGGTATCTGTAACTCCGCATTTCGTTTAACGGTAAAAGAGTTTGGTGCTGGCTTAGTATGCGCTGAGATGATCAGTGATAAAGGAATTGTTTTTAAAAACGAAAAAACAATGAATATGCTTTATATCGATGAAAGAGAAAATCCTCTAAGCTTGCAAATTTTTGGAGGAGAAAAAGACACACTTGTGGAAGCTGCACAATTTGTCGATAAAAATTCTAATGCGGATATCATTGATATAAACATGGGTTGTCCGGTTCCTAAAATTACAAAATGTGATGCAGGAGCAAAGTGGCTGCTAGATCCGAATAAGATTTATGAAATGGTTGCTGCAGTTGTCGATGCTGTAGATAAACCTGTTACAGTAAAAATGCGTATGGGTTGGGATGAAGACCATATTTATGCTGTTAGAAATGCTCAAGCAGTAGAACGTGCTGGAGGAAGTGCGGTGTCTCTTCATGGACGTACACGCGTGCAAATGTATGAAGGAAAAGCTAATTGGGATATTATTCGTGAAGTAAAACAGTCTATCAATATTCCATTGATTGGAAATGGAGATGTACAAACACCACAAGATGCAAAAAGAATGTTAGATGAAACAGGCTGTGATGGTGTGATGATAGGAAGAGCGGCACTTGGAAATCCATGGATGATTTATCGTACAGTCAAATATTTGGAAACAGGTGAATTAATTGGAGAGCCATCTGTTCGTGAAAAAATTAATGTTTGCATCCTTCACTTAGATCGTTTAATTGCTTTAAAAAATGAAAATGTGGCAGTAAGAGAAATGAGAAAACATGCAGCATGGTATTTAAAAGGAATAAGAGGGAATGCAAAAGCACGTAATGCTATTAATGAATGTGATACGCGTGAACAATTAGTGACCTTGTTAAACGCTCTTGTAATAGAAGCGGAAGAAAAAGAACAAAAAGAAATACAGGTTGGCTGACTTTGACTTTTTCAGTTTGAGTTTCTATAATATGATTTGGAAATAAGCTGTCGGTGAAAAATCTGACAGTTTTTTTTCTTTTTTAGTGTCTGTACTCGCGACATTGTGTAGAATAATAAAGTATGTATAAAAAATTTACGATTCCTTTTTAAAGGATGTTTAAAAAGGCACCAAATGATAAGCGGCGAATCTCTTCGTTGGCTTGCTTTTCCGCTACTCACGTATTTAAAAGCATACGTTGTGTTGCTCAAAGCTACGCCGCCTCGACCTTCTTGCTTTTAATTTGTTACCTTTTTGAACACACACTTATAGGTGATCATACATAAAAAAGATGGTGGAGATGATTAAAATGAGTCATGAAGAATTAAATGACCAGTTGCAAGTTAGACGTAACAAAATGAATGAGTTACGTGAACAAGGAATAGATCCATTCGGTAAACGTTTTGAAAGAACAAATCTATCTGAGGGGCTTAAACAACAATATAGTTCTTTTGAAAAAGAAGAATTAGAAGAAAAAGCAATTCATGTTACGATCGCAGGAAGAGTGATGACCAAAAGAGGAAAAGGGAAAGCTGGTTTTGCTCATATTCAAGATCTTGAAGGTCAAATTCAATTATATATTCGCAAAGATAATGTTGGGGAAGAGCAATATGCTATTTTTAACTCGGTTGATTTAGGGGACATTGTTGGTGTAGAAGGAGTTCTTTTCAAAACGAATGTTGGAGAGTTATCCATTAAAGTAAAAGACTTTACATTATTAACAAAAGCACTTCGTCCACTGCCAGATAAATTTCACGGTTTAAAAGATATTGAACAACGCTACCGTCAACGTTATTTAGATTTAATTGCAAGTGAAGAAAGTAAACATACATTTATTCTTCGCAGTAAAATTATTCAATCTATGCGCAGATATTTAGATGATCATGGTTATTTAGAAGTAGAAACACCTATGATGCATTCTATTGCAGGTGGAGCATCAGCTCGTCCGTTTATTACACATCACAATGCATTGGATATGCCGCTTTATATGCGTATTGCAATCGAACTTCATTTGAAACGACTAATTGTTGGCGGGTTGGAAAAAGTCTATGAAATTGGCCGTGTTTTCCGTAATGAAGGAGTTTCCACTAGACATAATCCTGAGTTCACCATGATTGAGTTGTATGAAGCATATGCGGACTACCGTGATATTATGAGCTTAACAGAAAATTTAGTTGCACATATTGCAAAAGAAATCCATGGTTCAACAACTGTCACTTATGGCGAGTATGAAGTAGACTTGAAGCCAGAATGGACAAGACTTCATATGGTAGATGCAATCAAACAGTATACAGGTGTTGATTTCTGGCCAGAGACAAGTCTAGAAGAAGCTAGAAGATTAGCAAAAGAGAATAATATTGAAATAAATGATAATATGACATACGGACATATTGTAAATGAGTTTTTCGAACAAAAAGTTGAAGAAAAACTCATTCAACCTACATTTATTTATGGGCATCCACTAGAGATTTCTCCATTAGCTAAGAAAAATGAAGAAGATCCACGTTTCACAGATCGATTTGAGTTATTTATAGTAGGTCGTGAGCATGCTAATGCATTTACAGAATTAAATGATCCAATTGATCAACGTGAAAGATTCGAAGCACAATTAAAAGAGCGTGAGCAAGGAAATGATGAAGCGCATCTAATGGATGATGATTTCGTTGAAGCGCTAGAATATGGAATGCCGCCAACAGGTGGGTTAGGAATCGGTATAGACCGTTTAGTTATGCTTTTAACTAATTCTCCTTCCATAAGAGATGTATTATTATTTCCATTAATGAGACATCGTTAATAGAAGAGGCAGAGTGCATTTATTGTACTCTGTTTTTTCAAAAGATAAGAAAGTATAAAATTTCGAACCTAGTTTAGTGTCGAGCTCCAGCGCCTAGCCCCTGTGAAAGATAACCTCTTGCCTCTAAAAGTAAAAAACACTTTTTGAGTCAAGAGAACATTTTTCTTCGGGGCTGAGCAAGGCGCCTGCGCTTTTCTTATTTCTCAAAAGCATGCAGTCAGAACCTTATTTTTATAGAAAGGAGAGAAAGCGTAATGAGTATATTATAAGGATAAATTGTAAGAATATTTTTTCTTTTAAAAAGTAGTTGCATCAATTTAGATACGATGGTATATTAATATCTGTTGTTGAAACAAGTTAGCAACGAACTGAAAAATAATTTTAAAAAAGTGTTGACTCGGGAAATGACTTCTGTTAATATTAAAAAGTCGCCCGATAGCGATAGAATGAATTG
>NZ_JBQTCX010000038.1:0-27928 GCF_052663115.1 Niallia yueguangensis | reverse complement strand
GCTTCTCAGCGCCGATGGTAGTTGGGGGCTCTCCCCCTGTGAGAGTAGGACGTCGCCAGGCAATTATAATATCGTCGTGGGCTAGAGCAACGAGCTTTACTTCAGTGAATATACGTCGAGTTGTACCGATTGAACTGCATCTTGAATAGGCATTCCGAAATCGGGACATTATAAAAGGGCAGGAACAAAATTATTTAACTATTATCGTCGCGGGGTGGAGCAGTCTGGTAGCTCGTCGGGCTCATAACCCGAAGGTCGTAGGTTCAAATCCTGCCTCCGCAATAAACAACCATACAATAAAAAATCCTTAGGGTAATACCTAAGGATTTTTTATTGTACTTAGGCAAGAAGACTTCTTTCTAAAATTGTGCGATTAAAAAGTTAAAGGGAATGAAGCTTAGAGCACCGGACTTCCACAGGGTGTGAGTATTTTCAGTTGAAGATTCTCTATATTAAAATGTGAGGAGCGGAAAAGTAGAAGTTCGACGACATCTGATCTTGTTGAACATCCTCTAAAAGAATAATTACTACAACTGGATGAATAAAAAACTATTCATGCTTTAGACTGATAGATGAATTGAGTATAATAAAGGATATGACTAAATATCGAATAACTAGGTGATGGTACATGGATAAATTTGAATGGATTACACAAAACCATGAAGATACAATGAAAATAGCAGAACAATTAGCTGCATTGTTGCAAAAAGGTGATGTAATAACCTTGGAAGGCGATTTAGGAGCTGGAAAAACAACCTTTACAAAAGGGGTGGCCAAAGGTCTAAATATAAACAAAACAGTAAACAGTCCTACTTTTACGATCATAAAAGAATATAAAGGCAGACTTCCCCTTTATCATATGGATGTATATCGGGTCAAAGATTCATTTGAAGATTTGGGATTTGATGAGTATTTTGAAGGTGATGGTGTTTGTGTCGTAGAGTGGGCCCATTTAATTCAAGATCAGCTGCCAGAAGAATATTTAAAAATTTGTTTATACTATGAAAACGAGTCTGGAAGAAAAATTGTTTTTTCTCCATATGGTACAAGGTATATGCAATTATGTAAGGAGTTATTTTAATGAAAGTACTTGCAATTGATACTTCTAATTTTGTATTGGGGATTTCGTTATTAGATAATGAAAAAGTAGTCGGTGAATATATAACCAATTTAAAGAAAAATCATTCTGTTCGAGCAATGCCTGCGATTGAACAGCTAATGAAAGAATGTGATATAAAACCGAAAGAACTGACGAAAATTGTAGTTGCCAAAGGGCCAGGCTCTTATACTGGTGTTAGAATTGGTGTTACTATTGCTAAAACATTGGCTTGGACTTTAAATATTCCTTTAGTAGGGGTATCGAGTTTAGAAGTATTAGCCGTATCTGTCGGCAAGTATTTTGAAGGAAATGTAGTGCCGTTATTTGATGCAAGAAGAGGTCAAATATATACTGGTTTATATCAATTTTCGGAAAAAAAATGTATACAAAAAAAAGAAGATCAATTAATTTTAACAACAGACTGGGTTGAACAGTTAAAAAAAGAACAAAAGAAAATATTATTTGTTGGAAATGATCTACCTTTACATCAAGAGGTTATTTTATCAGGATTAGGAGAGCAAGCTATATTAGCTGATCCTGCAGATTATAATCCTAGACCATCGGTTTTAGCCATGTTGGGAAATGAAAAAGAGAATGAAGAAATACATACTTTTATTCCGGAATATATTCGGTTGGCAGAGGCAGAAGCAAATTGGTTAGAAGCAAATAAAAAAGGTAAAAAGGAAGACATGGGGTAATGGAAAATGTTAATTTTCGTTATATGACAGTTGAAGATATTGAAGAAATATATACGATTGAAACAATGTCTTTTACTACTCCATGGAGCAAAGAAGCTTTTTACAATGAACTAACACAAAATCGTTTTGCTGCATATGTGGTAATAGAGCATAACAAGCATTTAGTAGGTTATTGTGGAGTATGGATTGTAGTGGATGAAGCGCATATTACAAACATTGCAATTTTGCCTGAGTATAGAGGAATTAAGTTAGGAGAAAAACTGTTAAAAAAAATAATGCAGGAAGCGAAAAATAAAGGGGCTGTTACGATGACATTAGAAGTAAGAGTATCCAATAAAATCGCACAGAATTTGTATAGAAAATTGGGCTTTCAAGATGGAGCCATCAGGAAGAATTATTATACAGATAATCAAGAAGATGCATTAGTAATGTGGGTGAAAATATAATGACAAATGATTTGCTTGTATTAGGAATTGAAACTAGTTGTGATGAAACGGCTGTTTCAGTAATAAAAAACGGAACAGAAATACTTTCAAATGTTGTTGCTTCTCAAATCGAAAGTCATAAAAGATTTGGAGGTGTGGTTCCTGAAATTGCTTCGAGACATCATGTAGAACAAATAACTTTAGTAATAGAAGAAGCAATGAACTGTGCAAATGTAACCTATCAAGATTTGCAGGCAATAGCCGTAACGGAAGGACCAGGACTTGTTGGAGCATTATTAATAGGTGTTAATGCAGCAAAGGCGATAAGTTTTGCACATGATATCCCCATTGTGGGAGTTCACCATATTGCAGGACATATTTATGCAAATCAGCTTGTGGATAACTTAGAATTTCCTTTACTAGCATTAGTCGTTTCTGGTGGCCATACTGAGCTGGTTTATATGAAAGAACACGGTCATTTTGAAGTGATAGGGGAAACAAGAGATGATGCGGCAGGAGAAGCGTATGATAAAGTGGCGAGAACGTTAAATTTACCGTATCCAGGGGGTCCACATATTGATAAGTTAGCCCAAAATGGCAATACAATTATAAAACTGCCGCGTGCTTGGATTGACGGAACGTATGATTTTAGCTTTAGTGGACTTAAATCCGCAGTTATCAACACTGTGCATAACGCAGAACAGCGAGGAGAAACAATCAAGCCGGAGGACCTTGCAGCCAGTTTTCAAGCAAGTGTTGTGGACGTGCTTGTTTCGAAAACGGTGCAGGCAGCAAAAGAGTTTGCTGTTAAGCAAGTACTTTTAGCTGGGGGAGTTGCAGCAAATAAAGGACTAAGAACAGCGTTAGATCAAGCTTTTCAAGCATCTCCTGGGATTAAACTAACGATTCCACCATTATCTTTATGCACAGATAATGCTGCAATGATTGCAGCGGCAGGAACTGTTTTTTATCAAAAAGGGCAAAGAGCAGCATTAAATTTAAATGGAAATCCAGGTTTAGACATAACTATCCACAATCAATGATGTATAGGATTAAATCCCTGTAAAAGTACGGGGATTTTTTATGTGGATAATTGTGAAAAAATTTAGAAAACTGTGGATAATGTGAATATTTTTTGTTGGAACTGTGGATAATGTGAATAAATATGTGGAAAGCTAATATAATAACTATTAGTCTGTGGGTAAAAATGTGGAAAAAAAGTACTGGATAGATTCTATCCAGTACTTTTTACTTATCTGATAATTCTGTCCATTCATCCATAAGATTATCAATCTGATTTTTAAAGGTTTCAGTTTCCTTATTAAGTTCATACACCTTTTCATGATCTTGAAAGATATCTGGTTCACAAAGTAATTGCTCGTTGGTAGAGACTTTTTGTTCTAATTCTTCAATCTGCTTTTCTATTTCTTCAATTCTTCTTACACGCTGGCGTTCTAGTTTTTTGGCTTCTTTATCTAATTGATAGGAGTTTTTATCATTTTCTGTACTAGATTCCTTCGCAACCGCTGTAGCAGCAGCAAGTTCTAATAGTTCCTCTTGCTCTAGTTTTTTTTCTACATAATAATCGTAGTCGCCTAAAAATTCTGTAGATCCTTCACGCTGCAATTCGATTACCTTTGTCGCAATCCGGTTAATAAAATATCTATCATGTGATACAAATAGGATCGTGCCAGGAAAATCAATTAATGCATTCTCCAACACTTCTTTGCTGTCTAAATCAAGATGGTTGGTTGGTTCATCTAATATTAAAAAGTTTGGGCGCTCCATCATTAACTTTGCTAGAGCTAATCGTGCTTTTTCTCCCCCGCTTAAGGAACTTACGATTTTAAGAACATCATCGCCTGAAAATAAAAAATTACCAAGTACTGTTCTTATATCCTTCTCTGGTTTAAGGGGAAATTCATCCCAAAGCTCATTTAACACTTTTTTATTAGAAGAAAGTTCTGCTTGTTCTTGATCATAATAACCGATCATAACATTGGTGCCAAAGGACATCTCCCCTGAATATTGTGGGAGCTTAGCAATAATCGTTTTTAACAAGGTCGATTTACCAACCCCATTTGGTCCTACTAATGCAATACTATCTCCACGATTGATGTGAAATTGAACATTTCTTGCTACGATATTGTTTTCATATCCAATGGATAATTCATTAATTTTTAAAACGTCATTGCCACTTTGTTTTTCGATGCCAAACCCAAATGTAGCTGACTTCTCTGCTCCATCTGGACGATCCATTCGGTCCATCCGATCTAATTTTTTTCGTCTGCTTTGTGCGCGTTTCGTAGTTGAGGCGCGGGCTAAGTTTTTTTGGATAAAGGATTCTAACTTGGCAATCTCATCTTGCTGCTTTTCATATAATTTTATTTCACGTTCGTAATTTTCAGCCTTTTGTTCTAGATAAGCACTGTAATTGCCAATAAACTTCTGAATATGATTCCTTGATAATTCATATACTTGAGTTACTACTTTATCTAGGAAGTAGCGATCATGAGATACAATAAGAACAGCTCCTTTATAACCTTGTAAATACTGTTCCAGCCATGATAATGTTTCAATATCTAAATGGTTTGTTGGCTCGTCCAATATTAATATATCTGGAGTTATTAATAATAATTTTGCAAGTGCAAGTCTTGTTTTTTGTCCCCCACTTAAACTAGAGATCTTCGTATTATAATCAAAAGAGCTGAAATTTAAGCCATGAAGAACAGAGCGAATATCTGCTTCATATTGATATCCCCCACTTTCTTTAAAATCAAACTGTAATTTATCATACTCTATTAGTATTTTTTCGAAGCTATTTGTATTAGGGTCTGACATCTGTTGTTCTAATTTTCTAAGCTCTAATTCTTGTTCTTGTAATGCTTTGAATACTGTAAGCATTTCATCCCAAATACTTAAATTCGATTCTAATCCAGTATTTTGGGCAAGATAACCAATCTCCACATTTTTAGGTTTTATTATTTCTCCGGAATCATATGATAAATGACCGGCAATCATTTTTAAAAGGGTGGATTTTCCAGCACCATTTCTGCCGACAAGTGCTATTCTATCTCTAGTTTGTACTTCTAACTTTATATTTGATAAGATTAGATCAGCTCCAAAGTACTTGGATAACTGATTTACTTGTAATAAGATCATTTGCTTCACCTCAGATGATATGTACATTAAGTGTAACCTAAAAATGCGTAATACTGCAATAAAGTGTCATTTTCAGGCTGTCGACAAACGCTCGCTTTCTTCGTTGTTCGCCTTACTCGGATGCTCATTACCCAACCATGGTAACTCCGCTCCTCCCAAGGCTTCACGCCTCGAAAGACAACCGTTTTCGATCAGCCTGAGGTTTCTGCAAAAATGAGTTTTTTGTCTACACTCTAATACTGCAATAAAGTGTCATTTTCCTTCCTTTTGCTTACATGTGTTTTTTGTATTTAGAAATATATTCCTTTTTAGGTGGATTTCACTAAATTCTTACGCTAAAATAGAAAATATAGGTTTAAATACACATTATGTGAAAAATAGTGTATCATTTTGCATAGAGGTGTTTTAAATGGACGAATTGACGCATTTTAATCAAGATGGAAGAGCGAAAATGGTGGATATAAGCGATAAACATGAAACCGTTCGCACTGCAATAGCGAAATCTAGCATTACAGTTAGTAAAGATATATATGAGAAAATAACAGAGCAAACAATGAAAAAAGGAGATGTTTTAGCGGTTGCTCAAGTTGCGGGTATTATGGCAGCGAAAAAAACATCAGACCTTATACCAATGTGTCATCCCATTCATTTGACGGGTGTAGATATTTCATATCAGTGGAAAGAAAAACAATCCAGTGATTATAAATTAATCATTATCGTAAAAGTAAAAACAGTTGGAAGCACTGGTGTGGAAATGGAAGCATTAACTGCAGCGTCCATTACGGCGTTAACCGTTTATGATATGTGTAAAAGCATGGATAAAGGAATGGTAATCGGCAAAACATATTTAGTTGAAAAAACAGGTGGGAAAAACGGCGATTTCAAAAGACAAGATTTATAGTAATTTTTACTGAAAAAAGAGGCATCCCTGTCTGTACAGTAAAAAATAAAGGCTGTATTCTCAAAGTTTGTTGTTTTTTTACGTGAAAAATGGGAGAAGAAGTATTCGGGCTGCGAATTTAAAAGCAACAATCTATACGAAAACAGCCAAAATAAAAGAAGAAAGTTAGTATTTACAGCAATAGGGAACTATTTTTTCTTATTAAAATAACAGGTAGGGGATAAGAATGAGTAATGAGGTAATGAAAATTCCGCAAGCGACTGCTAAGCGGCTACCTTTATATTATCGATTTTTAAAAAACTTGCATTCTTCAGGAAAACAGCGTGTTTCATCGGCAGAATTAAGTGAAGCAGTTAAGGTTGACTCTGCAACTATCAGAAGGGATTTTTCTTATTTTGGTGCATTGGGTAAAAAAGGATATGGTTATAATGTGAATTATTTACTTTCTTTTTTCCGCAAAACGTTAGACCAAGATGAACTGACAAAAGTTGCATTAATAGGTGTAGGTAATTTAGGGGTAGCTTTTTTAAATTATAATTTTTTAAAAAATAATAATACAAAAATAGAAGTAGCCTTTGATGTTGCAGAAGAAAAAATTAATGACAAAATCGGTGAAGTAACCATTTATCATATGGATGATTTAGAAAAAGTAATTTTAGAGAATGATATACAAGCGGCTATTTTAACGGTTCCATCAGCAGTTGCCCAAACGATTACAGATCGTCTAGTAAAGAGTTCAATAAAAGGTATTCTTAATTTTACTCCTGCTAGATTAAGTGTACCTTCTGATGTACGTATTCATCATATTGATTTAGCGATTGAATTACAGTCCCTTGTTTACTTTTTGAAACATTATCCAACTATTGAAGAGGAAGAATAATAATTAAGCGCATTTAAGCAGAAGGATAAATACTGCTTAAATGCGCCTTTTTTTGTTATTTCTTTGATTTGTTTTTTATAAAGTAATGATAAGCAATTAATCTGATGCCTGAACCGATATCAAATGTTGCCAGTAAGATTAAAACGTATGTTAAAAAGCCCCAGCCATTATTTGTTTGAATATTTTGTATGGCGAAATATGTAAATAACGCCCCTAACAAAATATAAATAACGCCGGAAAATAAAGCGGATTGCCTCATCTAAAATCCTCCAATAAAATGTGAAATCTGATTATACTGTTCGAGCCATTTTTGTATATGCTCTTGATTTAATTGAATAATAATAACAAGTGTATTCATCGAAACGTGGGCAAAAATGGGCACAAGAATCCTTTTTGTTTTTACATATAAAAAAGCAAATGTAAAGCCCATGCTTGCGTATAAAAGAATATGAACAAACTCATAATGTGCAATGGCAAAAACTACTGAACTAATTAATGCGGACAAAAAGAAATTTAAACGCGTGTATAATGCACCAAATATAATTTTTCGAAAAATAATTTCTTCCAGTATCGGACCGATAATGCTGATCACAAGGATTACAATAGGTGAAAATTCGACTAATCTCATTAATTGTTCTGTGTTTTGAGAGCCTGCGTTTATTCCCATTAAATTTTCAATCATACTCGCCATTCCTTGCGCAAATAAGGAAAGAAAAATACCTCCTATTGCCCAGCCAATAGAAGTTGGCAAGCTGGCGGCTTTATTCCGAATAGGAGTTTTCATTTCATGGCGCAATAATCGCAATACAATAATTAAAGTAACGGTAAAGCTGAATACGATCCAAATTACATTCGCCCAAGACTTTATGTCTTCTTGTTCATAGCCAAAAAATGCCCCGATGAAATAAAGAAGAGGCAGACCGATAATATATGAAAACTGCATACCGATATACGCAATTAAGATAATCCAATATTCCTTTTTCATTAAGCATGCTCCTTTATACTACGAGTTATTCTTTTAGTTTTAACATATAGAAAGATAAACTAAAGTATGTATTCTTTTATGTTTTATACATATAATTTATGGACATAATAGCAGCAGGTTAAATGGTCCATACCTTCTATTGTACTAATAAGTAGCTATAGGTTTCAAATAGTAAAGGGGAAGAATGAAAATTTATAAAAAATAAAAGCATGACTCTTGCAAAATGAAACAAGATTAATTAATATAATACTTGTGTTAGCACTCAAGGTAAACGAGTGCTAATAAATAAATTGAAAATAAATTTAATTACATATTATTTGAGGAGGTTGTTTCACTTGTTAAAGCCATTAGGAGATCGTATAGTTATTGAGCTTGTTGAAACAGAAGAAAAAACTGCAAGTGGTATTGTATTACCAGACTCTGCGAAAGAGAAGCCTCAAGAAGGTAAAGTAGTAGCTGTAGGCAGTGGTCGCATATTAGAAGACGGTAAGCGTATTGCTCTTGAAGTAGCTGTAGATGACCGCATCATCTTCTCAAAATATTCTGGAACAGAAGTGAAATATGAAGGAAAAGAATATTTAATTCTTCGCGAAAGTGATATTTTAGCAATCGTAGGCTAATCAATTATCATAACGCAAAGATTTGTTTTGATAAAACATAAACGATCATAAATAGATATAAAAAAATCGAGGAGGTTTTTCAAAATGGCAAAAGACATTAAATTTAGTGAAGAAGCACGTCGTGCAATGCTGCGTGGAGTGGACGCACTTGCAAATGCTGTTAAAGTAACATTAGGACCTAAAGGACGCAACGTTGTATTAGAGAAGAAATATGGTTCTCCGCTTATTACAAATGATGGTGTTACAATTGCAAAGGAAATTGAACTAGAAGATGCATTTGAAAACATGGGTGCAAAACTAGTAGCAGAAGTAGCAAGCAAAACAAATGATGTTGCTGGTGATGGAACAACTACTGCAACAGTACTTGCACAAGCGATGATTCGTGAAGGGTTAAAAAACGTTACTGCAGGGGCTAACCCAATGGGCATCCGCAAAGGGATCGACAAAGCGATTGCAACGGCAATTGAAGAGTTAAAAGCAATTTCAAAACCAATCCAAGGCAAGGAGTCTATTGCACAAGTTGCTGCAATCTCTGCTGCTGATGATGAAGTTGGTCAATTAATTGCAGAAGCAATGGAACGTGTTGGCAACGACGGTGTTATTACAATTGAAGAATCAAAAGGTTTCACAACGGAATTAGACGTGGTAGAAGGTATGCAATTCGACCGTGGATATGTATCTCCTTACATGGTAACTGATTCAGATAAAATGGAAGCTGTTCTTGAAAATCCTTATATCTTAATTACAGATAAAAAGATTTCTAACATTCAAGAAATCCTTCCAGTGCTTGAGCAAGTAGTACAACAAGGCAAGCCGCTATTAATTGTTGCTGAAGATGTAGAAGGTGAAGCAAGTGCTACATTAGTAGTAAATAAACTTCGCGGTACATTCACTGCAGTTGCTGTAAAAGCACCAGGATTTGGAGATCGTCGTAAAGCAATGTTAGAAGATATTGCTATTCTTACTGGAGGTCAAGTAATTACAGAAGATTTAGGCTTAGACCTTAAAGCTGCAACGATCGATTCTTTAGGACGCGCTGCAAAAATTGTCGTAACGAAAGAAAACACAACAATTGTTGAAGGTGCTGGCGAATCAGAACAAATCGCTGCACGCATCAACCAAATCCGTGCGCAAATGGAAGAAACAACTTCTGAATTTGACCGCGAGAAATTACAAGAGCGTCTTGCTAAGCTTGCAGGCGGAGTTGCAGTAGTAAAAGTTGGAGCTGCTACTGAAACAGAATTAAAAGAACGCAAACTTCGTATTGAAGATGCATTAAACTCTACTCGCGCTGCTGTGGAAGAAGGTATCGTAGCAGGTGGTGGAACTGCACTTCTAAACGTATACAATAAAATCGCTGCTATCGAAGCAGAAGGCGACGAAGCTACTGGTATTAACATTGTTCTTCGTGCAATTGAAGAGCCAGTTCGTCAAATCGCTCACAACGCTGGACTTGAAGGTTCAGTAATCGTAGAACGTTTAAAACACGAGCCTGTAGGAACAGGATTCAACGCTGCTAACGGCCAATGGGTAAACATGATCGAAAGCGGAATTGTTGACCCTACTAAAGTGACACGTTCAGCACTTCAAAACGCTGGATCTGTTGCAGCAATGTTCTTAACAACAGAAGCAGTTGTAGCTGACAAACCAGAAGAAAACGCTGGCCCTGCAATGCCTGATATGGGCGGTATGGGTGGAATGGGCGGCATGATGTAATAACTTAATAAACCCATTATTGGGTTTGTTGAGTTGTAATATAGAATGCTTATAGTTTGCTCATAATATATAAAAAGTCCTTTGTAAGTTTATCACTTATAAAGGACTTTTTTTGGCGGTTATTTGCGAGACTCCTGCGGAAAAACGTGCTGGAAAGACTTCGCAGTGAGATACGAGCAAAGGCTTGCCAGTTCGTCCGCGGAAAGCGAGCGATAAGCTTCGGAAAACCCCTTTTAACAGAGCTTATTTTCAGGGTAACCAATTAAAAAACGAATTGTCACTATTTTGGCAATTGATTGTTTCGGTTATTATAGCTATCATTATATGAGGTGCTTTTTAAATTTGGTAACTGTGCTTCCGGGATTATTTTAAAATAATCAGTGCCAATAGACTAAAACGCCTTTCCTAAGGTTGTAGAGTTTGAGTTATGAAAAGCATGTAAGAATTAACTTAATAGAAAGTTGGAATAGTATGAAGGAACAAAAATTAGCTAGATCCCTAAAAAATAGGCATGTACAGCTTATTGCTATTGGAGGGGCAATTGGAACGGGCTTATTTCTTGGTGCGGGAAAATCTATCCATTTAGCAGGGCCATCCATTTTATTTGCTTACATTATTACAGGAGCAATCTGTTTTCTAATCATGCGAGCGCTTGGTGAATTACTCCTAAGTAATTTAAAATATCATTCTTTTGTTGATTTTGTAAGAGATTATCTAGGCAACATGGCTGCATTTATAACAGGCTGGACTTACTGGTTTTGCTGGATTTCCATTGCAATGGCTGACTTAACGGCTGTGGGTCTCTACACCCAGTTTTGGTTCCCTAGTGTACCGCAGTGGATGCCTGGATTAATTGCACTTGTCATTTTGCTTATCATGAATCTTGCAACAGTAAGGCTGTTCGGAGAAATGGAATTTTGGTTCGCCTTAATTAAAGTCATCGCAATATTAGCATTAATTGTTATTGGCATAATCATGATCATAAAGGGATTTTCTACAGATGCAGGCTCATCTAGTTTTACAAATTTATGGAGCCATGGAGGGATGTTTCCAAATGGCATGAATGGATTTATTCTCTCATTCCAGATGGTTGTATTTGCCTTTGTTGGCATTGAACTTGTAGGATTAACAGCAGGAGAAACAGAAAATCCGGAAAAAGTAATTCCTAAAGCGATTAACAATATTCCTATCCGGGTTTTAATTTTCTACGTTGGAGCTCTAGTTGTAATAATGAGCATATATCCTTGGAATGCTATCATTCCAACAGAAAGTCCTTTTGTCCAAGTTTTCTTGGCAATCGGGATTGTAGCGGCAGCAGGCATCATTAATTTTGTCGTTTTAACATCCGCAGCTTCGGCATGTAACAGTGCTATTTTTAGTACAAGCAGGATGATATACTCACTTGCAAAAGATAAAAATGCGCCTGAATCATTTACAAAGCTTACTAAAAACCAAGTACCTTCCAATGCATTGTTCTTTTCAATGATTATCATTTTAATTGCAGTCATATTGAATTATGTCATGCCAGAGGGAGTATTTACACTGATTACAAGTATTTCAACTGTTTGCTTTATTTTTATTTGGGGAATTACTGTAATATGTCATTTGAAATATCGCAAAACAAGACCAGATCTAGCAAAATCAAACAAATTCAAGTTGCCGTTTTATCCATTTTCCAATTACTTGATTCTTGCTTTTCTAGCATTTGTTCTAGTCGTGCTTACACTTGCAGAAGATACGCGTGTCGCTTTGTTCGTCACTCCTGTATGGTTTATACTTCTAGTTGCAATTTATAAGATAAGAACAAGAAATAAGATGGCAGTAAGAACTAATTAAATAGGATTAGGCTGTTTTTTCAAAGTTTGTTGTTTTTTACAGTGAAAAAATGGTATAGAGAGTTTGAAAACGACCATCATGTTGGTTAGGAGAGGCGTCCGCACGACTCCTGCGGGATGATTTTCCCTATCTATATTTCATAGCATCCACTTTTTCAGTGACCTCACCAAAGCGATGAGGAGGCTCGACTCTCTCCTACGGAAAGCGAAGTGTATTTTAAAAGCAACAAAAACAGCCTAGGATTTAAAAGACCCTTCTCTTTAACGAGAAGGGTTATTTTGATCTTGCTCATACTCTGAAGATGTTATTGGAGTAGGAGAAACATTCTGTTGTTGTTGTCTATCTTTATTTTCATATTCTTTTCGGATTTTCCCGCATGTAATGCATTGTCCGCTGTAATAATAATTAAATTTATGGTATCCACGCAGCTTGCAAATGAGTTCACCGAATATCATTTATCCCAACTCCTTTTTCCTCTAATTAATTGTACTACAAGCCAAAATGAGTATAAGGTTAAATAAATGTAAAGTGTCTAGCAAATTGATGACAATAAGACATTTTCGTTAATTTCTTGCAACAAAAGAAAATATTACGATAATCAAAAAACATTATTTTTAAATAGAGAAATAATTTGTCGTTTTTTAGACAATAAATTTAGCAGGATATTAATCTCTGTACAAGAAGTTAGTTATCAAAAGCAGATTGAGGGAGGTTATCATTTGGACATTGCTAAAGCGAAAAAAGAGATTGTGAAGTTAAAACAAGAAATAGAGCTTTTAGAACAATTTATTTGTTTAGCAGAGTCTTATCAGCCTGCTAGTTTTGAACAAGAAGTAATCAAGCAATATGCATTTAGAGACAATATTACCGAGGTAGCAAAAAGGCTGGATTGTAAAGGGGACAGGAATAATACAGTAAAGAAATTGATTCCTGCACATATTTCAGAGATTATTAAAAGCGAACCAAAAGATGAACTGCATCGGATTGTTCGTACGTTCTTTTATAAAAATAAACGCGGAAGAAATCAAAGTTACTATTCTAATTTTACTTAATGATAACAAAGAATAATACTGTTGTGAAGTTTCCTTTTTCAGATTAAGGGAAACTTTTTTGCATTTCAATCGTAAGCAATAAAGTATGTTGATTTCTTATAAAAGCTTTGAAAATTCCAATCAAGAAACTATTCATGTAAAATAAAAGAAACATATATAACGAAAAAGATAAGAGGTTTTTTTAATAGAGGAGGCAAATAGATGGGAGTAATGCTAAGCAAGGGGCAAAAGGTGGATTTAACGAAAACAAATCCAGGCTTAAGCAATGTGATTGTTGGATTAGGTTGGGATATTAACCACCATGGAGCAAATTATGATTTAGATGCATCAGCTTTTTTGCTTGGAGCAAATGGGAAGGTGCATAGTGATACTGATTTTATTTTTTATAATAATCCAAGCGGCGCAAATGGTTCGGTTATGTATAGCGGGGATAACAGAACGGGAGCAGGAAATTTTGATGATGAACAAATTAACATTGATTTAATGCGCGTTCCACCTTCTATTCAGCGGATTGCCTTTACGATTACGATCCATCATGCAAATGAAAAGGGGCAAAACTTTGGACAAATTTCCAATGGCTATGTGAGAATAATAAGTGAAAGAGAAAATGTGGAATTGATAAGGTTTAATCTAGGAAGAGATTATACAGTGGAAACAGCCATTGTTGCTGCAGAGTTATACCGACATAATGGGGAATGGAAATTTAATGCGATAGGAAGTGGGTTTCAAGGAGGCTTAGCTGCGTTATGCCGCAATTTTGGTGTGACAGTAGATGATGAACCGACACCACAGCCGATGAACAACTCCTATTCGCAGCCAACTTATGCTCCTCCCCCACAGCCAAATCAGTATAGTGCACCTTATGCTGACTACGGACAAGCTTCTTTACCCCATTTAGGCACAAATACGGGGCATTATCCGCCGGCAGCGAATGGTCAAGTACATACTAACCAAACGTACGGTGGAGATCATATTGTTTGTCCACGCTGTCATAGCACAAATGTACGGACTGGTGAAAAAGGTTTTGGTTTAGGGAAAGCGGCAGTTGGAGGCTTAATTTTAGGCCCAATTGGCTTGCTTGGCGGCTTTATTGGAAAGAATCAATTAAAGTTCACTTGTAATAGCTGTCGGAACAATTGGTCTCCTTCTAATACAGATTATGCTGAATGGGGAAGACAGCAAAAGCAAAAAGCAAAAGAATTGTTTATGCGCTTTAAAAGTCCAGATACATTAGATGCTGTTGTGGCAGCTTGTGCATTGGTAGGAATGGCAGATGGTAGATTAGATCCTTCTGAAGAGAGAAAAATGGTGGAGTTTATTCACCAAAGTGAAGAATTGCGTGTGTTTGATACAAATAAAGTGCTGCAGCAATTTAATCAATTTATAAGAAGACTAGAATATGATCAAATTATTGGTAGAGCAGAATGCTTTAGAGCGCTTGGTAAAGTTCGTTCTAAGCCAGAGATTGCGAGACTTGTTGCAAGGTACTGTATTGCGATCGGCTATGCAGACGGTCATTTTGATCAAAGAGAAAAACAAGTAGTCATGGAAATATGTCAAGAATTAGGATTAAACGCGAATGAATTTTTGTCCTAAATAAATATAGTAGAAGAAAATAGAGTAGGACAAGAATTAAAGATCTCTATTCTGTTTTCTTCTTCCGAAATTTGGCTGCAAAATACATAAAACAAGGCAAAATTGGAGGAGACCGATGTCCATAAACAAAACAAACGTAAAAATTAACAGAATAATTGAAAATATTGAAAAGGTTATGATTGGCAAAAGAGAGGTAGCGGAATTAAGTTTAATTGCTTTGTTGGCTGAAGGGCATGTTCTTTTAGAGGATGTACCAGGAGTAGGAAAAACGATGATGGTTCGTTCTTTGGCGAAATCGGTCGGCGCAAACTTCAAAAGAATTCAGTTTACACCGGATTTACTTCCTTCTGATGTTACAGGTGTTTCCATATATAATCCGAAAGAAATGGAATTTCAATTTGTTCCGGGACCAATACTTGGGAATATTATTTTGGCAGATGAAATAAACAGGACATCTCCTAAAACACAATCTGCGTTATTAGAAGCAATGGAAGAAAGCAGTGTAACGATTGACGGCACTACGCATGAGCTAAACAAGCCCTTTTTTGTGATGGCAACACAAAATCCCATTGAATACGAAGGGACATACCCTCTCCCGGAAGCACAATTAGATCGTTTTTTATTAAAAATGAAAATGGGTTACCCGACCGTGCAGGAAGAAATGGAAGTGTTGACGAGAGTGCAAGTACAGGCTCCAATTGAAAATTTACAGCCTGTCGTATCGCTAGAAGAATTAGTAATGCTGCAAGAAGAAGTGAAAAAAGTGTATGTAGATGACACGGTGAAAAAGTATATTGTGCAGCTTGCAGATAGCACAAGAGTCGACCCTAGTGTTTATTTAGGTGTTAGTCCAAGGGGATCAATTGCAGTGATGAAGGCAGCTCAAAGCTATGCTTTTATACAAGGTCGTGATTATGTGCTGCCAGATGATATTCAATATCTTGTAAAAGCAGTATTTGCCCACCGGATTATTTTGAAGTCAGAGGCAAAATTTGAAGGAATATGTGCAGAAGATGTGATAGACCGGGTTGTATCAAAAGTCTCTGTCCCTGTACAAAGGTTAGTGAAATAAATGAAAGTATTTTTTAAAAAATTGATTCCTGTTTGGAAGCTGATCCTATTATTTGTCTTAATAGGCATTACCTTTTCTTATGCGATGTTTCAAGGCGGGTTTGTCAGCTGGTTTTTATTTTACAGCTTTCTTCCCTTTGCCATATATGGCTTGCTTTTAGCCATTTATTCTGTAAAAGAGTGGGAAGTCGTGCGGAGGATAGAGAAGCATGAATATAACGCAAAGGAAACGCTGAAAGTTGAGATTGAATTAAATAGAAAATCTTATCTGCCGATTTTTTACCTGCTTGTCGAGGATTCTTTAAGTCAATCATTAACAGAAGAGAGAACTGGAAAAAAACTGCTTCTGCCTGCTTTTAAAAGGCAAATAAACTATGAATACGAAATAAAAGAACTGCCTAGAGGAGAACATATCTTTTATCATACAAAAGTAAAGATTGGTGATCCTCTTGGTTTAATGGAAAAAGAAGCGGCTGTACCTAATGTAGAAAAAATTATTGTTTATCCAACGTACGAAGAGATGATTTATAAGCCGTTTGAAAACCAATTTGATCAAGGAATGACAGCATCTAAGGAAAGAGTGCAGAGAGATACAACGATGGCTGTTGGCATAAGAGAATATCAACCGGGGGATCGGTTTTCGTGGATTAACTGGAAAGCGAGTGCGAAGCGAAACAGTATGATGACAAAGGAGTTTGAACAGAGACAGTCGCACGATATTATGGTTGTCATGGATTGTGAAGAAAATTCTCGGTTTGAAATTCTTGTGTCTTTTACAGCAACGTTAATTAGAGCGATTTTGAAAAAAGGAGCTCAAGTCGGGCTGCTGTCATTCGAAGAAGAAAAAATGACTTTTCCGATCAGAGGAGGAGATAGTCAGCAGCAATTGCTTTTTTATCATTTGGCAAAAGCTACAAAGGGCAGCAAAATTTCTTTGGCGCAATTAATAGAAAATGAAACACCTACTTTGCAGCAAAATGCTACATTAATGTTGGTTACTGCTAATTTATCAAAAGAGTTAGTAGAAAAAACAAGTTATCTTGCCAGTAAAAAATTTAATATCGGTGTTTTTTTAATAAAAGATATAAAGGAAAGTTTAACAACCAGTGAACGAAACTTAAGAGCTGCATTATCTTCAAGAGGTATTCGTGTAATTCCAGTATCAAATGGGAGATTTCAGGATGCTTTTTCGGAGGTGAAAACAGGATGAGTAAACAATTGGAACAGACTCGGACATTATCTAATTTCATTCTTTATGTGCTTGGTTTATTTCTTATTTTAGAATGGTTAAGGCCGATTGAAGAGTTAACGAATACTGGGAATGTGTTCGTGTTTATACTCTTTTTAGCTGTCTCCTTTTTATTGGCGTTCTTTCGTGCACCAGCGGTTTTTAGTGGACTTATTAAAGTAATATACATGGTATATATCCTGCAATATTTATATGATGAAACACCTTTTTTCGCTTTTAGTTGGGTAGGAACGTTTGTTTCAGAGATCTTGCAAAATATGGCGATTATGTTTGATACCAACTGGCCAGAAATGACCGATATGTTTAAAAGTTTATTGTTTTTTATATTATTATGGCTAATGGCATACTTAATCGATTATTGGCTGATTAAAAAAAGAAAGATTTTCACCTTTTTTTTGCTGACGATGATTTATATTACGGTGTTGGACACCTTTACGCCATATAATGCGGAGTATGCGATTGTACGCACGGTTATTATTGGATTTACAGTAATGGGGATGTTAACTTATTTCCGTCTTCGTGATAAAGAAGGTTTAGAGAAGGATAACCGCTTCTTGTTAAAATGGATGGCTCCGCTGCTTTTGTTTGTTGCAATTAGTGCAGCAATTGGCTATGTGTCGCCAAAGGCAGAACCAATTTGGCCAGATCCTGTTCCGTTTATTCAATCGATGAGCAATAAAAGTGGGAATGACGGGACAGGCGGTGTAAAGCGGGTTGGTTATAGTGTGGATGATTCGAATTTAGGCGGTCCGTTTCAAGGAGATGATACCGTTGTATTCCAAGCGGAAGTGCAATCACCTCATTACTGGAAAGTGGAGACAAAGGACACTTATACAGGAAAAGGATGGGTACAGTCTGAACAATCGTTAGAGTTAAATAGGGATTCTAGCGTGATTGATGAAGGTGATCCTATTCCTTTTTATTCTTTTGAAGAGGGAGATAATGTAAAGTTTACAAAGTATCGAAGCAAGGTAGAGTTTGTCCAGCCTTTTTCTTATCTTTTATATCCCCTTGGCATTCGTGATATTCTTAGTAATTCTAATTTTACAATAGAAAGAGGAAATGAGCGTATTGTTAGTCAAGGTACTATGGATTCTTACATTGTTCGATATAATAAACCAGAGTATAGCTTAACGGCTTTAACGACTGCTGATTTAGAAAAGTTTGTAAGAGAAAATGAGGACATGGTCAAGCGGCATTTACAGCTTCCAGATACATTGCCGCAGCGTGTGAGCGAGTTGGCGGAAGAAATTACAAAAAACGAAGACAATGCTTTTAGCAAGGCGAGGGCTATCGAAAAATATTTTTCGCAAAACGGTTTTGCCTACAGCAAAAGTGATGTAGCTGTACCAGGAGAAAACGATGATTATGTTGATCAGTTCTTATTTGAAACAAAACTAGGCTATTGTGACAATTATTCTACTTCGATGGTTACACTATTACGTTCAATTGGCATCCCTGCAAGATGGGTAAAAGGCTTTACAGAAGGAGAAGTCATTAAAAGTTCTGCAAGCGGCTCTATTTACGAAGTAACAAATGATAATGCACATTCCTGGGTGGAAGCTTATTTTCCTGAAGTAGGATGGGTAACATTTGAACCAACACAAGGTTTTTCGAATGAAAACAGCTATTTGAATGATGTGAAAAATGAAGCAAATAATAAGGAAGAGAAAAAAGAGCAGCAAAAGAAAGAAGTAGAAACAGAAACGAAGCCAAAACCACTGCCAGAAGAACAAAATCCAGCTTCGCAAAAGCAAGCATGGTCTTTTACAGAATGGTGGAACAAAGTAAAACTGTTTAGTATAAATAATTGGGAATGGATTGCAGGTGGATTGTTAAGTGCTGCTATATTTAGTTGGCTGGTTATAACGTACCGCTATAAATGGCTGCCATACTATTTTATTTGGAGATTTAGAAATAAAAATAAGGAAGAAGATTTCCCTGAAGCTTATTTAATATTGCTACGTTTATTAAAAATTGCGGGTATGAGGAAAAAAGAAGAACTTACATTAAGAGAGTATGCGAAACAAATCGATCACCTATATGAATCGAATGAAATGGTTCGGTTAACGGCAAAATATGAGGAGTATTTATATAAAGGACATGTAAATATGAGTGGTTGGGATGAATTGAAAGAATTATGGGAAAATTTAATTAAAAGAACAACAGCTTGACCATTAATTCGACATGTTGTTACAATATTCACATCTATATAATTTACCTTCATATATCCTAGGGGTGATATGGTACGAGAGTCTCTACCTGATCACCTAAAATGGTCTGACTATGAGGGCAGATAAAGTCTTCATGATAAAATTAGGAAAATAGCTGATGCTAATACTCCTACTTTGTTTAGATTAAGACTAGAATTCTGCCTTCGTTTTTTGGGGAGGAGAATTCTAGTTTTTTGTTATGCTTAATCGATAGAAGATAATAGTGCAACTCGCAGTTGAAGTTTTTTAATCTTTTTAGCATGATTCTATCGAATTAAGAAAAAATAGTAAAAAGATGATGATTTACAATAGACTAATTGGGGTGAAAAATAATGGGGAAAGCAAGTATTAACAGTCAAATGATTGTTGTTCTTGATTTTGGTAGTCAGTACAATCAATTGATTACAAGACGCATAAGAGAATTTGGGGTATACAGTGAGCTGCATCCACACACGATTACTGCGGAAGAAATTAAAAAGTTAAATCCAGCTGGTATTATCTTTTCAGGTGGTCCAAACAGTGTTTATGATGAAAATGCATTTGGCTGTGATGAAAAGATATTCGATTTAGGCTTGCCTATTTTTGGTATTTGCTACGGCATGCAGCTTATGACGAAGCATTTAGGCGGAAAAGTAGAAAGAGCAAAGCAGCGTGAATATGGTAAAGCAGAATTAACGATTGAGCATGACAATAAACTTTTCTCTGAGCTGCCAAAACAACAAGTAGTATGGATGAGCCATGGAGATTTAGTAGTAGAAGCTCCTGCTGGTTTTACAGTTGATGGAACAAATCCTTCTTGTCCTATTGCTTCCATGAGCAATGAAGAAGCAGGATTATATGCTGTTCAATTCCATCCAGAAGTTCGCCATTCTGTATATGGAAACGACATCTTAAAGAACTTTGTATTTGGTGTTTGTGGATGCAAAGGCGATTGGTCTATGGAGAACTTTATTGAAATTGAAATGGAAAAAATTCGCCAGACAGTTGGCGATCGCCAAGTTCTTTGTGCGCTTAGCGGCGGAGTAGATTCGTCTGTTGTTGCCGTTCTTATTCATAAAGCAATTGGTGATCAATTAACATGTATTTTCGTTGATCATGGTTTGCTGCGTAAAGGCGAAGCGGATAGTGTAATGAAAACTTTCTCTGAGGGCTTTAATATGAATGTCATTAAGGTTGATGCGAAAGAGCGTTTCTTATCGAAATTAGAAGGCGTAAGCGATCCTGAGAAAAAACGTAAAATTATCGGCAATGAGTTTATCTATGTATTTGACGATGAAGCGACAAAATTAGAAGGCATTGACTTCCTTGCACAAGGAACACTTTATACCGATATTATTGAAAGTGGTACTGCAACTGCTCAAACGATTAAATCGCATCATAATGTAGGTGGTCTTCCAGAAGATATGCAGTTCGAATTAATTGAACCACTAAACACATTATTTAAAGATGAAGTAAGAGCATTAGGTACAGAACTAGGCATTCCGGATGATATTGTTTGGAGACAACCATTCCCAGGTCCTGGTTTAGGTATTCGTGTATTAGGTGCTATTTCGGAAGAAAAACTTGAAATTGTACGCGAATCAGATGCTATTTTACGTGAAGAAATTAAAAAAGCTGGCTTAGATCGCGATATTTGGCAATACTTCACTGTTTTACCAGATATCCGCAGTGTTGGGGTAATGGGAGATGCTCGTACGTATGATTATACAATCGGTATTCGTGCGGTAACTTCTATCGATGGTATGACATCTGATTGGGCAAGAATTCCTTGGGAAGTGCTAGAAGTTATTTCTACAAGAATTGTAAACGAAGTAGATCATATCAACAGAGTAGTGTACGATATTACAAGTAAGCCGCCAGCAACAATTGAATGGGAATAAAATATCGTAAATTTTGACATAATAACGAACATTGATGGGTTTTTCCTTTATCAATGTTCGTTTTTTTATTGACGAATAACATACATGTTGATACACTTGGTTGGCAGCTGAGAAAAATGTATACTCGTATAATATTGGAGAGTATGGTCCGAAAGTTTCTACCGAGCTACCGAAAATAGCTTGACTACGAGGGAAGTGAATATATAGGGATTTTGATGAACTCATAACTCTTTTTATTTTGATTTCCTTACTATTTCACAAACCCTTAGTCCACACTCCAAAAATTATTTGGAGTGTTTTTTCGTTTGATTTAACAAAAAGAGAAGAGGGAGTAATAAAATGAAAAAGTTTTTTCGATTTGAAGAACTAGGAACAAACTATCGTAAAGAATTTTTAGGTGGTTTTACTACTTTTTTAGCAATGGCATATATTTTAGCGCTAAATCCATTCACATTAACACTTGGGGATGTAGCAGATCTTAACCCTGCATTAAGAATGGATTATGGAGCAGTATTCGTGGCAACTGCATTAGCTGCAGCAGTTGGATCACTAATTATGGGGCTATTTGCAAATTACCCAATTGCGTTGGCGCCAGGTTTAGGTTTAAATGCATTTTTTGCCTATACTGTTGTGTTAACACAGCAGCAGCCATGGCAATATGCTTTAGCAGCTGTTTTCATTTCAAGTGCATTTTTCTTATTATTAACGATTTCAGGTTTGCGTGAAAAACTTATTAATGCGATTCCTGTGGAATTAAAGCTGGCAGTTGGAGCTGGAATTGGTTTATTTATTACTTTTATCGGATTGCAAAATTCGAAAATTATTGTGGACAACCCAGCAACACTTGTTCATATTGGAAATTTAACAGAACCTAGCACATTATTAGCCATCTTCGGTATTTTTGTTACGATAATATTGATGGTAAAAGGTATTCATGGCGGTGTGTTTTATGGGATGGTCATTACGGCTGTAGCAGGAATGATCTTTGGCGTAATTGATACACCATCTAAAGTAGTTGGAGCAGTTCCAAGTTTGGAGCCAACTTTTGGAGCGCTATTCTCAGCATTTGGTGATAGTGCATTTTATACACAAAATATGTTAGTGGTTGTTTTAACATTTTTATTTGTTGATTTCTTTGATAATGCAGGTACGCTTGTTGCTGTAGCTAATCAAGCTGGCTTAATGAAAGACAATAAGCTGCCAAGAGCAGGAAAAGCATTATTTGCAGATTCTATTGCTTCTATTTTAGGTTCTATTTTTGGTACTTCGACGACAACTTCTTATATTGAGTCGTCTGCAGGGGTTGCTGCTGGTGCTAGAAGCGGATTTGCAGCTGTAGTAACAGCAGGCTTCTTCTTGTTGGCATTGTTCTTTTCTCCATTATTATCAGTAGTTACTTCTGCTGTTACAACACCTGCACTAGTAGTTGTAGGTATTTTAATGGTTGCTTCATTAGGGAAAATAGACTGGACAAAGTTTGAAGTTGCTGTACCAGCATTTTTAACTATTATTGCGATGCCTTTAACTTATAGTATTGCAACAGGTATTGCCGTTGGATTTATTTTTTATCCAATTACAATGCTTGTAAAAGGCCGTGCAAAAGATATTAATCCAATCATGTATGTGTTTTTTGTTATCTTTGCTTTGTACTTTATTTTCTTGCAATAGTGATATACGAGAAAAGGACTGCTCTTAAGCGGTCCTTTTCTTGAAAGGTAAGAAAATATAAGTTTTCTGAAGTCTGACTGGTGTCTAGCTACAGCGCCTAGCCCCTGTGAAAGATAACCTCTTGTCTCTAAAAGTAAAAAACACTTTTTGAGCCAAGAGAACATTTTACTTCGGGGCTGAACAAGGCGCTTCCGCTTTTCTTAAATATATTAATTTTCCGTTGACTTCCTATTAAGACTTTAATAACATTAAAGTGTCTAGAAGTCTGTCGGAGCGAGGAAAAGAATATGCCTAATCTACTAATCAAAAAAGCGCTGAACAATAATGTGCTTATTGGAGAACATCCATCCTATGGGGAAGTTGTTTTAATAGGAAAAGGGATAGGGTTTAATCAGAAAAGAGGAGACTATATCAATACGGATATAGTAGAAAAATTATTTGTATTAACAAATGAAAAAGAACAAGTTAATTACTTGAAACTTCTCCCTCACGTTGACAATGACTTACTAGAAGTCATTATTTCTTCCATTGAATTAATCAAAAGAAAAACAAATGCAGTTTTAAATGAACATATTCATGTTGCATTAACAGATCATATTATTTTTGCTGCTTCTAGGTTATCGAATGGGTTAGTGCTGAATAATCCGTTTCTTATCGAAACAAAGGCACTTTATCCTTTTGAATATCAAATTGCTGAAGATGTGGTAAAGTTGATAGAAGAGCAAACAAGTCTCCATCTACCAGTGGGTGAAATCGGTTTCATCGCACTGCATATCCATAGTGCGATGATGAATAAAAACCTCTCTGAAGTCAATAAGCATTCCCAGTTAGTAACCCATCTAGTCAATATGATTGAAGAGCAGCTTAATGTTGAAATTGATAAGGACAGCATTGATTATATGCGGCTTGTTCGCCATTTACGATTTACTATTGAGCGAGTCCATGATGGAGAAAAAGTAGAGGAGCCAGAAAGAATAACTTCCCTATTGAAAGATGAATATCCAGTATGTTATAATCTCTCATGGAAGCTCATGAAAGTGATGCAACAAACATTGAAAAAAACAGTTTATGATGCAGAAGCAGTATATTTGACTATGCATATACAACGACTTCAAAAGAAAGTTAAATAGCTATTATCTTATAACGTGTTACTGATTCGATCAGGCATGAGTGAATAAGATGATTGAATTAAAAGTTTTAGGGAAATCTATCCCTATAGCTTCTTTCAGTTATCTTCACTCATGCCTGTTTTTATTTTTTTCGATGATAACGCTTTAATGAGCGAAAAAAACTTAGGAGGTAAACGAGATGTTTAAAAAGTTATTTGGTGTCTTACAAAAAGTTGGTAAAGCGCTAATGCTGCCAGTTGCTATTTTACCTGCTGCAGGTATTTTGCTTGCATTCGGTAATGCGCTTCAAAACCCTGCTTTGTTAGAATTAGCTCCATTTTTCGGAAATAGTGGAGTTGTAATGGTTGCTTCTGTTATGGAAAATGCGGGTAATATTATATTTAGTAATCTTTCCTTCTTGTTTGCCGTTGGAGTTGCCATAGGTCTTGCTGGTGGAGAAGGTGTTGCAGGGTTGGCTGCAATCATCGGCTACCTTATTATGAATGTGACAATGGGGACAGTGCTTGGGATTGATGCGAATGAGTTAAAAGGAAGTACAGAATATGCTTCAATTCTTGGAATACCGACTCTTCAAACTGGAGTGTTTGGCGGAATCATCGTTGGTATTGTTGCTGCTTCCATGTACAATCGTTTCTTTGAAATTGAACTTCCTTCCTATTTAGGATTCTTTGCTGGTAAACGTTTTGTACCGATTGCTACAGCTGTAAGTGCGGTGGCTTTAGGTTTGATTATGATTGTTATTTGGCCTCCAATACAACATGGCTTAAATGCTTTCTCTGAAAATATGTTAGGTGCTAATCTAACACTTTCTGCGTTTATCTTTGGTTTAATTGAACGTGCGTTAATTCCGTTTGGCTTGCATCATATTTTCTATTCGCCATTCTGGTTTGAATTTGGTAGTTATACTACACAAGCTGGGGACATAGTTAAAGGTGATCAAAAGATTTTTATGGCTCAAATTAAAGATGGCGTTCAAAATTTAACAGCTGGTACGTTTATGGTTGGTAAATTTCCATATATGATGTTTGGATTGCCTGCTGCTGCTTTAGCAATCTATCAAGAAGCTCGTCCGGAAAGAAAAGCGGTTGTTGGTGGATTAATGCTATCTGCTGGGTTAACTTCTTTCTTAACTGGTATTACAGAGCCATTAGAATTCTCGTTCTTATTTGTGGCGCCAGTATTATTTGGTATCCATGTTGTTTTTGCAGGGTTATCTTTTATGACGATGCAATTATTAAATGTTAAGGTTGGTATGACATTCTCTGGTGGTTTAATTGATTATGTATTATTTGGTTTAATTAATCCTCAAACAAATGCATGGATTATTATTCCTGTAGGTATCGTGTTTGCACTAATCTATTACTTTGGTTTCCGTTTTGCGATTCGCAAATTTAACCTGAAAACACCTGGTCGTGAAGATGAAGTGCAAGAAGAAGCATCTGAGGGTGCTGCAAATGATCTTCCATACGAAGTGTTAAAAGCGATGGGTGGACAAGAGAATATTGCTCATTTAGATGCTTGTATTACACGTCTTCGTGTTGAAGTGAAAGATAGTAAAGAAGTTGATAAAGATCGCTTGAAACAATTAGGTGCTGCTGGTGTGTTAGAGGTTGGTAATAACATTCAAGCAATCTTTGGTCCTCGTTCTGAAACAATTAAAGGTCAAATGAGAGATGTTATGAGTGGGAAAAGACCACGTCCAGTTGCAGCGCCATCAATGGATAAAGAAGTGACACAACAAATTGAAGATGTAAATCCAGAACCTTTACAAGGTGCTGGCGGAGATGATTCAATTGTTGCACCAATCAAAGGGCAATTAGTGCCAATTTCAGAAGTTCCAGATCCAGTTTTCGCTGGTAAAATGATGGGAGATGGATTTGCGATAATCCCTTCAGAAGGTATGGTTGTATCTCCGGTAAACGGTAAAATTGTCAACTTGTTCCCGACAAAACATGCTATCGGTATTTTGGCGGATTCAGGTCGTGAAATCCTTATTCACTTTGGTATTGATACTGTAAAGCTAAAAGGTGAAGGATTTGAAGCGTTAGTAGCGGAAAATGATCAAGTAACAAAAGGTCAGCCGTTATTAAAAGTAGATTTAGATTACATTAAAGAACATGCAACATCTACAACTACGCCAATCGTCTTTACAAACCTTGCAGAAGGTGAGTCTGTGCAGATTAATAAAGAAGGCAATGTTGAATTAAAAGAAGAAGAAATTGTATCTGTTGGAAATCCAGCATCTTTAGAAGTTGCTGCTAGTAAAGAAGATACGATTGTTGCGCCAATCAAAGGACAATTAGTGCCGATTTCAGAAGTTCCAGATCCGGTTTTCTCTGGAAAAATGATGGGGGATGGATTTGCGATAATCCCATCAGAAGGTACGGTTGTATCTCCGGTTGACGGTAAAATTGTTAACTTATTCCCGACAAAACATGCTATCGGTATTTTGGCAGATTCAGGTCGTGAAATCCTTATTCACTTTGGTATTGATACTGTAAAGCTAAAAGGTGAAGGGTTTGAAACGTTAGTAGCGGAAAATGATCAAGTAACAAAAGGTCAGCCGTTATTAAAAGTAGATTTAGATTACATTAAAGAACATGCAACATCTACAACTACACCAATCGTCTTTACAAATCTAGCAGAAGGTGAGTCTGTGCAGATTAATAAAGAAGGCAATGTAGAGTTAAAAGAAGAAGAAGTTGTATCTGTAGTAAAATAAGTAATAGATTTTTTGTAGAAACTCGGTTATAGATCGCCGGGTTTCTTTTTTTTAGGCTGTTTTTTCAAAGTTTGTTGTTTTTTACGTGAAAAAATGGGAGAAGAAGTACTCAGTAGACTGAATACACGTAGAATCCTGTGGGAATGCGAGAAAGACGAGACTTAAGCAGAGTGTATGCGACGAGGAGGCTCGATGCTCGCTAAACGGAGAATGCATGGAATTTTTAAAGGATTTTTCTATTGAATGGGAAAGGAAAAGAAAAACAGTGTTCCAGCGTTTTCAAGAGACATTTTTGACTCAGTCAAGAGAAATTTCTTTTTATCTACGTGAAATTAAGGAGGAACGGGAAGAGAAGATGAAGATTTTTACTTTAGATGAGATAGGGGTTATCGCAAAAGAAGAATGTATTTCTTTTAGGAGTTTTATATTTAATTTCGAGAATTCAGTTGAAGAAAAAGAATTTGAACGGATGCAAGATTTCTTAGAACACTCTAATAGAATAGAGAAGCTTGCTTTCATTAGGGATGCTAATTATCGCTATGTAGTTGCGCCAGGGTATGATGAAGTTATTTTAGAACTATTAATTGAACTGTTGCGAAAGATGGATCTTTATGATGAAGCTAACAGGATGATTGCAAGAATATAATCTTGTAGGGTAGAAGGAAGATTACCAATAAGAGAAGAAAGTAGGAAGCTTGAGCATAGGTTGTATGTGGGGAATATAGTAATGACTGCACTTAACTTTTTTTGTCGGGAAGTTCTATTGACCTAAAAGAGAGGTGATGCTATTATATGAAAACAGCTCAAGATAATAAATGGTTTAATAACTATATTTTTTTGAGAAAAGTGATTGACTTCTTTTTGGTGAGCTGGTATTATATAAAAGTTGCTTCTGATAGCAACGAAAAAACATAACTTGCTTATCATCAACAATGATTTAAAAGCTTGAAAAAACTTTTTAAAAAAGTTGTTGACGAGATTAAGAGAGTTATGATATATTAATAGAGTCGCTTCTGAAGCGAACA
>NZ_JBQTCX010000037.1:0-31069 GCF_052663115.1 Niallia yueguangensis | reverse complement strand
GTCACCCTATAGTTGAAGAAGGAAATTCCTCTTTTAGTTACAGAATAGGTTCGTACTGTTCGTTAATCCTCCTTTTCCCCTCACATTTTAGATCTAATAAGACCCAAAAATCATCCTGGGTTGCTCCTCTTATTGTTTTCTGGATACTTCCATTTCCTTTTTTAACTCTCGTACTTGTTGTCGTAAATATAAATTATCTCTTGGTAATTGCTTTATAGGAACAAGTCTTTCATCTTTAAGAAGTTGACTCAATCTTTGCTTACTTATATCTAATAATTCTCTTGTTTCTTGAACGTTTTATTTAATCAACACCATGTAAACACTTGTGTTTAAAGGACATTATCTCATCAACCGCTTCAAGATAGCCACCGGCTTCTTTTAGAGTTTTCCCAACTTTACAACTATTTTCTTTAAATTTTGGTTTGTTTAATACTATATTAACTGTATTTCTTAAATCCTCTTTAGTTAATGTTTCCCTATCTAAACTTAACCCTGCTCCCAATTCTTCAATTCTTTTTGCAACAATCGGCTGATCACCAAATGCAGGGATAACGACTAACGGCACACCATAATACAATCCTTCACTTGAACTGTTCATACCTCCATGAGTCACAAAAATATCTGCTATTTGTAATACTTCTAATTGAGGAACATAATTAAATACATGGAAATTAGAAGGTATATCTTTCAATTGACTGATATCTGTTTGTTTACCAACGGATAGTATCACGTCAGCGTCACAATCTTTAAAAGCTTTAAAACATGTTTCATACAACTTAGGCTGTTGATTAAACACTGTGCCCATTGAAATAAATATAACTTTATTATCCTGTTTTTTAAAATTAAGGTGATCTACATCTTTCCTAGGAACGATTGAAGGTCCAACAAACTTATAAGTTTGATTAAAATTATTTGCATTTGGTTGGTAGTATTTTGAGGTAAATACAATATTCAAGTCTCCTGGTTGATGCATAAAGTCTACAATCCCCCCTAAATGTAGACCATACTCCTCATTTAAAGCATTTAAGCTTTTTAAAAAATCTTGGTATATTTCACTCTTTTGCATTTCTTCGCTTTGATTTATTGCTTTTGTAAACATACTCTCCTCGAATGCAAATGTTGTACAAGATGTAATAGCAGGTATTTTAAGTGAGTTGGCAACTATTTTCCCGACTATAAAATTAATATCATAAATGATATAGTCATAGCCTTCACCTTTAACTTCATCAATTATTTTATTTGCAATTGATCCAGCCTTATTCGCTAATTTATTTAAGGTTATCAAACTGTATCCATAATTCATAATACTTTTTGCTACATCATTCGAATTAAAAAACTTATCAAAAGATCTAAACTTAGCACCTGTCTTTTCGATTTTATACTGGTAATCTTCAATGCAGTAATAAGTAACTTCTTCTCCTCTTTTCATGAGTTCTTCAACAATAGCTAAAGTTGGGTTCACATGGCCTTCTCCAGGAAATGTTATTATTAGAACCTTTGACAAACTTATCACTCCTTCTCTAGATATAAAAACATGTCTATAGACACATTAATTATCATCCCAGATAAAACAAATGTCAATTTTTAACAACAACTCCTCATAAATATTTACAATCTATTATTCTTAGTTTTTTATATACATCGTTTAAGGAGCTAGTTTTGGAAATTTTCGTTAATGTTCATTTCCTTCAGAATTCCTAATAATAATTAATATAATGAATTCTTGTAAATAGCCGAAATTCGAGCTTGGCGCATATATGATACAATTACTGTGAACGATCTGAGGTTTTCCTTCCGATCGCTCACTCAGAAAAAAGAGATGTCCATGGTGTTCGAGTCGCTGTCCGAAATTTTTTATTACTCCGCCATATTATTAATCGAGTCTTGCGGACTGTATACCGAAATGTGGTCCACTTTACCTGTTGATGATGGGATTATAAATTTAAGTTGGAATTGCTTATTCACTGTGTATACGTAAATGTTGTCATTGCGATTTTTTAATAGTTTTGTTGGTTTACCTAATGTATTGACTACTTGATCATAAGTAATGGTTTGAAGCTTCGGATTATATGAGCGTATATCAAAAATGAGTGAGCCTTTATTAAATCCTACCGTAACCTTTTGTTTAGAATAGGTAGCATATAATCCCTTTGCTACTGCATCCGTCCTATCTGGATTTCCCCATGCCTTTTCCACATCGTCGTCAATTAGATCATAATGGGCACGGAAAGGACAATTAGGAACCTGGCCGTTCTTCGCCAGTTCATACAAATGTTTAATGAACTCTGTTTTGGCTGATTGCGTTGATGATATGCTGCCATTTCCCTTCTGTTCTGATTGATCGGACCCATTACCTTGTCGATCATTATTGCTTTGGGAGGGAGCTGGATTATTTGATGAGCTTGATTCATTTGTAGTCTGTGACTCTTGCTGCTCGTGACTCGCAGCTGAAGATTCACTGCTCTTACTATGGCTACTGCATGCTGCCAACATACCAAAAATAAGGACAGTGACAGCAGTAAATTTGCAACCCTTCTTAAAACCAGACATCATTTTTAAAACAACTCCCATCTTAAATTAACAATTTTAGTTTGACTATACCTGGTACACCCATCACTTATAAAATCTGCCGAAAAAAAGAGGCCCTTAAAAAGGATTAGTGATACGCTTATACGGATTTTCATAGTCACTGCGGCTAATAGCACCTGATATGACATAAGATTTTCGGACTCTTTGGTCCATTTTTCATTTATTTCTTATAAGTGAATATTGATTCCTTACCGAATATGTAATCCTTTTATTTTCCTTAACCATATCGGTACTTCTAACTGATAATTTTTTTATAGTTTCAAAGAAAATTTTGGGGTATGACCGAATGAGTTCCCCCATAACATTTTTTGGATTAAGTTAATAAAAAATCATATGTCAAAATACCAAAAATATACAGGTGGATCTTAAAAATAAAAAAGCCACATGTTCATCAATCATTGTTGATTCTGCTCTTTTTAGATACTTGTAAATCGTAGTCTTCAATTAGCATAACTAAACCAATCAGACTTTTATATAAATTATCTATCTTTATTTTTAATTCACACTAGTTTTTTTTGCTTTCATATTCTTTTCAACCTCGATACTATCGTCTAGTTTATACAAATCAACATATGCTTCTTTTTCTTCTATCTTCTCTAATTCGTAATGGACATCATCTACAAACGATAGTAACGGTAAGCGAGGGTTTTCACTTTCACTTACCGGCCCTTTTAACGATGCACTCGTTTATGCTTTTTCCAAGATTTTTGTGGAAGGTTTCGCTTATACTGAAACCAAATATCAAGATAAGAATCTTTAGAGTCAAGCTCCTTATACCCCATGCTGAACATAAAACTTTAATTGATAGCGTAAAGCTGCAAATCATCTTACTCGACATTTTATTTGAGGATCTAAGAAAATAAACTTTTTATTTTCTTCCACAATGAAGTTCTGATATTTTTGATTTTTCATAAAATAAAATCATCACTTTAGACAATATATGGTAAAATGGTTGTATATTATTGTTTTTTGTTATTAAAAAAGTACAAAAGAGGGTGTATCTATGTTAAAAAATTCAATAAGATTTATTGCACTGTCTATACTATTGTTATCTTTTTGGGAGAGTAGTGCTTTATCCGTTTTTGCATCAACATATACGGATGATGTAACAGCACCAGATGCGCCACAAGTGAATGAGTTAACAGATCAAGATACAGTTGTCACGGGAACTGCTGAACCTAATTCAGTTATTAATGTTAAATACGGTACGTTAATATTAGGAACAGGTACTACAAATGAGGACGGAACATTTACGGTTTCCATTCCAAAGCAGTCACAGAGAGGAAGGGTTGAAGTTACGGCTACGGATGCTGCTGGAAACGAGAGTGAAGCAACAGTAGTTTATATAGTAGATGTAACAGCCCCACTAGCTCCCTATGTTAATGTGGTAACAGATAATTCCACAATGTTAACAGGGTCAGCAGAAGCATATTCTACTATTACTGTAAAAAATGGATTAACTGTCATCGGAACTGGTACAGCATCGACAAAATGGTCATTCTATGTTTATATTCCTAAACAAATAGCAGGAACAAAACTTCAAGTAACAGCAACTGATCGTGTAGGTCATACAAGTGAAGCTACAGAGGTAACTGTAACATCATCGACTCAATAGAGTCCCCTACATTTAATCCCTTATAGTATATAACCTGAAATAAATTCCGTTTTCAGCTTCATTTTAAAGTAATATACATTAGTTGTTGCCTATATTATAGTGGTGGTTACATGTAAAAAACGCCCTTCACTAGAAAGACGCTTTTGCTAAGTTCACCAGCCAAGAGGAGGATCATATAATTTTCCGCCTCTTGGGTCTGTATATCCTCCCTTAGGCATAATGGTGAGTGATCCATCCCCTTTAGACCAGTCACCTATAAATAAAACCATCAATTTTCCCTCTAAAACTGCGAAAGAAAAAAATTCCTACCTTATAACATGATAATGTGAAACATAATTTTTCGGGCAATGCCAGCAATTACCTATTCACTACATCACCCGCTTAAACATCTTCTCCATTTCATAAGAAGAATAATGCACAATAATCGGTCTGCCGTGTGGGCATGTAAACGGATCTGTTGTTGTGCGCAATTCGTCGAGCAAACTTTGGATTTCGTCGTTGCGAAGATGGCGGTTTGCTTTGATGGAGCCTTTGCAGCTCATCATAATCGCTGCTTCTTCGCGCAGTGCTTTGATGTCGACTTTTTTCATGGAGAGTACTTGTTCAATCATGTCTTCGATTGTTTCTTTTTCTTCTCCTTTTGGAAACCATTGTGGGTGGGAACGGATTAAATAGCTGTGAATCCCAAATGGTTCTAAAAAGACGCCGACTTTTTCCAACTCTTGTTTATGTTCTTCGATTTTCATCCATTCATCTAATGAGTATTCAAGGGTAAGCGGGATCAACAATTCTTGCAGATCATTATGCACTTCTCCTACTTTCTCTCGAAAAAATTCATATTTAATCCGCTCTTGGGCAGCATGCTGATCAACAATATACAATCCTTTTTCATTTTGCGCAAAAATGTACGTGCCATGCATTTGGCCAATTGGATAAAGAGGTGGGACCCGATTTTCCGTTTCGACATCTTGTAAAACTTCTTCTTCCCACTCTTCCTCTACTTCCATTTTTGTTGGAGTTTCTTCATTTTCTTGAAAAAGAACATCCATTTTTTCCATTAACCATTCTTCTCTACGTTCTGGCAGCTTTTCTTCTCGAATAAATTGTGGTTCAGGCTCTCTTTTTGGCTCCTCAATAGGCAATTTTTCTTCTGGCATATTAAAGGATGAACTAATTGCCGCTTCTTTTACCGTATCAAATGAAAGGAAAGTTTGTTCATCTTTTGGTCCTTTTGCTTTTTCCTTCATAAATCCTGATGGAATCAATTCTTTTTTCTTAAAAGCTGCTTTAATGCTTGTACTAACTAATTCATTCAGTTCTTGTTCTTTACTAAAACGGACTTCCATTTTCGACGGATGGACATTTACATCCACTAAGATTGGATCCATTTCCACATTTAACAGCACAATTGGAAATCTGCCAATTGGCAGTAGTGTATGGAACCCTTCTTGGATGCTGCGCACTAATGAATAATTTTTAATAAAGCGTCCATTAATCATCGTCGAAATATAATTTCTTGAAGCTCTTGTAATTTCCGGCAGCGCCATATAACCAGATAGTTTAAAATCTAAAGAGCTTCCTGTTATCGGAACCATTTTTTTGGCAATATTTAGTCCGTAAATGCTTGCGAGTACTTGTCTGACATCCCCGTTTCCATTTGTATGCAGAACTTTCCGGTCATTATGCACTAAACGAAATGAAATCTCTGGATGGGATAAGGCTAAGCGGTTGACGATATCCGTTATATTTCCAAGCTCTGTATGAATCGATTTCATATATTTTAGGCGAGCTGGTGTATTAAAAAATAAATCCTGAACGGTTATTTCTGTTCCTTTTCTGCTCGGAGCCTTTTCCTGCTTGATCAAGTTTCCGCCTTCTAATTCAACAAACGTTCCTGCTTCTCCAGTTGATGTTGTCATAAAAATACGGGAAACCGATGCAATACTCGGCAATGCTTCCCCCCTAAACCCAAGGGTCCGAATGCGAAAAAGATCATTTTCATCTTTAATTTTGCTTGTTGCATGGCGTTTAAAGGCGGTCAATACGTCCTCTTCGTCGATTCCCGCTCCATTGTCAATAATGCGGATGCTAGCAAGTCCTGCCTCTTCTAAAAATATTTCAATCGTCGTACTGCCTGCATCGATGCTGTTTTCCACTAATTCTTTTACAACCGAGGCTGGCCGTTCGACAACTTCCCCTGCAGCAATTTTATTCGATAATGCATCATCAAGCTGAAATATTTTTGCCATCTGTATCCCCTTCTTTTTTCGTAAAACTTTCGTGCGATTTTAAACAAATACGGGCGGGTTTGGTTTTCGCCCGTATTTTTATAAGATAAGAAAGTATAAATTTTCTGAAGTCTGACGGGTGTCTAGCTTCGAAGTATAGGATGTACAAGTGCCGGTGTTGCCACAGGACGTGGCGCATTTAGCCGGCCAGCGCCTAGCCCTTGTGAAAAATAACCCTTTGCCTCTGAAAGTAAAAAGCACTTTCTGAGTCAAACGAACATTTTTCTTCAGGGCTGTTCAAGACGCTTCCTCTTTTCTTATTAATCATTCTTGATTTTTTTATGCAGCTCATACAGCGTATTTAATGCTTGCATTGGCGTCAATTCTAAAATATCCAATGATTTCAGCTTACTAATTAACTGCTTCTCTTTTGTAGTGACAGATTTAGCCGTTTTCTTTTCTTCTTCAAAAAAGGATAGCTGTGCTTCATTAATTTTTTCTGTTTTTACCGGTTCTGCTTCCGGTTTTGCGTTTTCGATAGTCTGTGTACCATCTTTTTGTTCAAAAGCGTCTAATAATGTTTGAGCGCGATCGATCAGCGCTGCTGGCAATTCGGCTAGTTGAGCCACATGGATCCCGTAGCTTTTATCTGCTGCACCTTCTTTTATTTTATGAAGAAACACGAGTTTGCCATTTTGTTCCATCGCACTAACATGGACGTTGCGTAATGCCGCCAGCTCATTTTCCAATACGGTCAGCTCGTGGTAATGGGTCGAAAATAATGTTTTCGCTCCAACAACATGATGAATATGTTCGATAATCGCCTGTGCCAACGCCATGCCATCATAAGTGCTTGTCCCGCGGCCAATTTCATCAAATAAAATTAAACTGTTTTTCGTTGCATGCAAAAGAGCATTTTTAGCTTCGAGCATTTCTACCATAAACGTACTTTGGCCTGAAATCAAATCATCGGCTGCGCCAATCCTTGTAAATACTTGATCAAATAAAGGAAGCACGGCATTTTCCGCCGGTACAAAACAGCCAATCTGAGCCATAATGCTTGTCAGCGCTACTTGCCTCATATATGTACTTTTCCCTGACATATTCGGCCCGGTAATTAACAGCAATTCTCTTTCTTGATGCATGTCGCAATCATTTGGCACATAGTTTTGGGCATCCATTACCTTTTCGACAACCGGATGACGGCCATTGTTAATGGAAAGAACGCGCTCGGTAGAAAAGTCTGGTTTCACGTAACGGCGCTCTTCACTAACCGTCGCAAAACATTGCAATACATCTAGTTCACTTACTTTTTTCGCCAACGTTTGCAGTCTTGGAATATACTCTTTCACCGTTTCTCGAATCGTCGTAAATAGTTCGTATTCGAGTCCGACGATTTTTTCTTCTGCTTCTAGTATAAGACTTTCTTTTTCCTTTAACTCCGGTGTGATGTATCGTTCTGCATTTGCCAATGTTTGTTTGCGTTCATACTGGCCTTCTGCTAATAAATGAACATTTGCCCTTGTTACTTCAATATAGTAGCCAAACACGCGGTTATAACCGATTTTTAATGATTTAATCCCCGTTTTTTCCCGCTCTTGTTTTTCTAATTGGGCAATCCATGTTTTTCCGTTGCGGCTTGCATCTTTGTACTTGTCGAGTTCTTCATCATAGCTATCTAAAATAATATTGCCTTCTTTTATCGACAATGGCGGGTTTTCTACAATAGAACGTTCTAATAAGTCAGTTACTTCTTCACAAGCATCCAGCTGTTCGGCAAGCTTTTGTGCTTCCTCTGTCTTAAAAGCAGCAACAAGCTGTTGAATCAGCGGAACTTGCTGTAAGGAACGTTTCAGTTGCACTAAATCTCTGGCATTTACATTTCCAAATGCGACTCTGCCGGCCAACCGTTCCAAATCATAGACTTCTTTTAACTTTTCTCGTAATTCCAATCGTTCAAAATAATGGCTTATCATTGTTTGGACTAGCTGCTGCCGATAGACGATTTCATCTTTATTTAATAACGGGCGATCAATCCATTGTTTTAATAACCTTCCGCCCATTGCCGTTTTTGTTTCATCCAACAGCCACAAAAGCGACCCTTTTTTCCCTTTTGAACGAATTGTTTCCGTTAATTCTAAATTTCGTTTTGAAAAATAGTCAATCTTCATATATTGATCGATTACATAACTTGATACCGGCTGAAGATGATCAAGGCTTCTTTTTTGCGTACGGTATAAATAATGAAACAAACGGGATGCTGTTTTTCTTAAGTGATCGTCTGCCACTTCTGCAAGCAACATTTTATACGCATCTACATCTTCTGTTTCATTTTCATAGGAAATCGTTAATACCGCACGTTCTTGCAGGCGCTTTTTTTTCGCTTCTGGAAAATTACTGCTTACAATAACTTCTTTTGCACCGGAAAGAGACAACTCATTTAAGCAAGCATCAAATCCTGCTAAACTAGTGGCCTTACATTCTCCTGTTGAAAGATCGCTGTATGCAAATCCAAATGTATGTTCAGCAAATTCGGTAATTGTTGCAATATAATTATTTTCTTTATCAGAAAGGTTTCTTCCTTCCATCATCGTTCCTGGTGTAATAAGCTGAACAACTTCTCGCTTCACGACCCCTTTTGCCTGCTTTGGATCTTCTGTTTGTTCACAAATGGCCACCTTGTATCCACGATTGACAAGCTGTTCAATATAGTTGGGCGCAGAATGATGGGGAACTCCACACATCGGAATTCTTTCGGTTCCTCCGCCATCCCGGCTTGTTAATGTTATTTCTAATTCTTGAGAAGCTTGAATCGCATCCTCAAAAAACATTTCGTAAAAGTCTCCTAAACGGAAAAATAAAAAGGCATCCTGATAATCTGCCTTTACTCGTAAGTATTGTTGTATCATTGGCGTATACGTTGACATAAATTCCTCCATGCACTTGCACTCTTTTAAGCAAAATTCTATTTTTCTATTATAACATAAAGCATGTTAACTATCAGGGGGGAGCTTCATCCAGCATTCTAAAAAATAACATGGAATAGAAAAAAATCCTAGTATAAATAGATCGTTTATACTATAATAATCAGCTGTGAGAGTAAATTTAAGGAAAGAAAGGGGTAAATATGAAACGTCTGATCTCAATACTTTTGTCCGTATCGACCTTACTTGCTTTATCTTTTGTTACTACAAACAATGTAGAAGCAAAAACAAAAGTTTATAGTAATTGTAAAGAATTAAACAAAGATTATGCAGGTGGAGTTGCCAAATCATCTTCTGTCAAAAACAAAGGCGGCAAAACAAAATATAAACCATATGCATCAAAAGATCTATATAATGCAAATAAAAAAAGCGATCGCGATAAAGATGGCATTGCCTGCGAACGTTAATTTTTTATCACTATACTAACCGTACTTAACATATAAATTAACGGCAAAAAAAGAACTAGGAAAACTGCTCCTAGTTCTTACTCTTCTTCTCCTCCAACAATAAAGTCTGGATTCAAATCTTCAAATTCTTCGTCTTCTACATCATCGGACCAGTCATCATCGTCATCACTTAATTTTTTGTCTGCGTGAACTTCTACGCAAATCGTTGTTTCTCCAATTACTTCCACAATAAATTCTCTTTCTACATGAACAATAATTTTATTGCCATTTGGAGAAATTACTGCTTCAATGCAATTCGGCTGTTGAACAACACGGGCAATTACATCATGATCTTCTAAACTATCAGGATCACGATATTTTAATTTTACTACATCCGTGTATTCAACACGTTCTGTTACTACTTCTGTTCTTGTATTATCAGCATAAGAATACCAAACATTGATATCGTAGTAACCGCTTATTTCTACTTTTTTGCCAACCTTTTCCGCTTCATACGTATGGTTAATTATCCAGCACCCTAATATACTTGAAGGGCTGTGATCAGGGCAAATCGTATGATGGGACTTTGTAAATTTACGTCCTTTCGCCACAACTGCTTTTGTAATAATCTCTCTATATTCTCCCATTTTCGAGCGAAACCTCCTCATTCATATTTCATTTCATCCTATGCGTGATAAGAGACTAGTGTGCGATAATTTTTGGATAGCAGTTAAGTAAATCTTACGTCTAATTCATTGTATGAAAAGCACGGGCAAGTGTGCCGGTATACGATGTATTTTCTAGACTGCTGTCATAGAAATTACTTCCCTTCCCTTAACACGTCCCATGTCACTTAAAATAAGAGTCATTATCCCTTTTCTCATTTAAAGCATTAATAAGAAATCAGAAATTATATGAGAAAGAAAAAAATATGCGTTTGTATTGATTAATTAGCGGATACAGCTTGGTCTCAGTTTTATATACTGTACTATACGGTAAGGGGGTGAGGGAGTTGGCAGGTAATTTTAATATAAAAGATCAATTAGATTTTAAATTTAATGTAAATGGTAAAGAAGTTTCTGGTGAAGAAGCAAAAAAACATGCACAAGAATTGCTTAATAAGATGTCGGAAGAAATGGGCGGCATTATAAAAAAATTAGGAAAAAATGTGACAAACAAAGTAACAAGTAAAGTAGCAAGCAACGGTATTAATGCTGTAAAAGATAAAGTGCTTCCAAATAATCTAAATCTTGATTCCTTTAAAAACCTATTCGATCAAGAAAAATTAAATGAACTAAGAGAAAAGCTTCCAGTGATTGATGCATCAAATGATAATGGCGATATCAAAGTAAATGTAAACGGAAAACCTCTTTTCTCCTTAGATCTTTCTAATTTTAAAAAAAATTAATTCCGTGAAAGCTCTTATTTTGAAGGGAGGTGAGGTCAAATGTTATCTGGTTGCACATCTGAATCAAGAGGAAGTAAATCTTCTGATATAGAAAAAACAGAAGTACGTGCATTTACAAACGCTACACAAGGGAACGGTAACCTTGCTAACCAATTTTCTGCTGCTGGTGCTGCTGGTGGTGCTGCTGTAGGTGTAAACTTATTAAACTTCTTTATTGGTGGTATCCTTGTTAATGCTAATGTTGCTGGAGCTGCTACTGCTGTATCATTCAATGAAAATAATCCTGAATTGGTGAACGAAGCTTAATAATACACACAATATATAAGAATAATGAAATGGGCAATTTTCCTCCGTTGATTTTTCCATAATGGACGGTCTGATTGCCCTCTTTCCTATATATATATACATAGAGAGGAGTGAACTCATGAAAGAAGAAAAAAATATCGGGTTAACTGCAGATAAGTTAAAAAGCTTAGGCGTGCCAGAAGAGTTAATTGACAAAATCCTTGAGTCGGGTGCACCGTCTGTCAACACCCATGCAGAAGGTGGAAATGGGGGAAGCGCTGTCAGTTTAACATATGTGGATAATTATTCTACCCTTTTCCTTGTTTACACTTTCCTTCTTCATACCATTAACAACGGCAATAATAAAGACAAGGAAACAAAACTATTAAATAAGTCATTGCTCTCTGCTTTAGAAACTGCGATGAAGGAGCAAAAAGAATATCGGAAAGCGTTTTTGCAGGCTGTTAATATCCTTAATAAAAAATAAGAAAAGCGGAAGCGCCTTGCTCATCGCCGTACGGACTGGAGGCAATGTCATCAACTTAAGATTCCATAAAATGTTATTAGATTAAACCGTCATAAAATTGTTGTATTAAAACCAACAAATCACTTGACTTTTTAAGAGCACCACAATAATCGATTTGGATATCTTTTTTTTGGGTATATCAACGATGTGTGGTGATTTTTTTATGGGGAAAAGTAAATTTTTAGAGGCAGTAGAAGTAACCAAAAACGTGCTACCTGATTTTATTTTTATGTGTGAATCTCGTTCAAAGCCAACCTATTTTACACGACAAGGAAAAAATAAGTTGGCTTTTATCAGCACTATCCTTTTTATGCTGAATTTTGTAAAAAAGAGTTTTCAGATAGAGCTAGATGACTATTTTAAGCTTATTGGTAAAGAAGGGAAATGTATTAGTAAACAAGGATTTTCTGAAGCGCGTAAGAAAATTAAGCCGGAAGCTTTTATTAAACTATTTGATACCATCGTGGATTGGTATTACAAGAAAAAGGAATGGAGGACATTTATGGGATATCGAATCTTCGCTATTGATGCTTCCATACTTGAAATCAATAATTCCTAAAGATTAAAGGATGCCTTCGGGGTTGCGAAAGGCAAGTCCATAGAACTTGCACGTGCAATGGCATCCTGTATCTATGATATCGAAAATAACTTCATTGTGAAAGCCCTAATTACAAATTGTAATGATAGTGAGCGTGCTGTCGCAGTAAAATTATTAGATAGTTTTAAAGCAATCCGTTCGAATCACGATCTATTTCTTTTTGATAGAGGGTATCCGTCCATCGATTTTTTTCATTATCTTATGGAGGCACAGGTAAAATTCATTGTTCGTACACCTATCCGTTATTATATGGCCACTATAAAACAATCGGAAACAGATCAAATCATTGAACTTAAACAGTGTGGAAAAAAAGGAAAAGTCATTCGTTTACGTGCCATTAGATTTACTTTGGAATCCGGTGAGGAAGAACTTCTCCTCACTAATATAGAAGAAGAACTGAGAATAGACGATTTTAAGGTCCTTTATTTTAAACGTTGGGGAATTGAAACAAAATATGATGAGTTAAAAAATAAGCTTCATATCCAAAAATTCACTGGCGATACAGTTTTATCTATTGAACAGGATTTTTATGCGACAATATTTCTCGCAAACATGGCCGCACTTGTAAAACAAGAAGCCGATGAAATAATTGCCAAAAAACAGAGGGGAAAGGAATTGAAATATGAATATACCGCCAATCAACGACTTTTAATAGGAAAGCTAAAAGATAATTTCATTCAATTAATGTTAGAAAAAAGTGTTAGAAGACGTAATAAGCTGTATAAAAAATACTGAATGAAATTCAAAGGAATCGAGTTCCTATAAGACCAGGTAGGAGTTTTAACCGTGTGAAAGGATTACGAGCTAATAGAAATGGATTGATTCAAAAGTCCGCTTTTTAAAGGTTTGATTCATGAAAATAGAATGCCAAGGGAGGGTGAAAAAAATTACATTTCATCCGCCCGGGCATCCTATTGCCTTTTTTATGATCCTATTTATGGGATACCCTTTATTTAAAAGAAATACCTCAATTGTTTGGAGAGGTGTCCGCTCGACTCCTACGGGATTAGCGAGAAAGACGAGACCCCACAGGAGCAAAGCGACGAGGAGGCTCGGCGCTCGCCCCGTGGAAAGCGAGCGGTAAGCCTCGGAGAACAGAACGGAAACCCTTACTTCCTATTTAGTTGCTTATTTTCCTTTTTTTTGAAGTTTAGATTGATGACATTGGGACTGAAGGGGCTTTGACTTATCGTAGGGAGAAGGCCTGAAGTACGATAGGCGATAGGCGCTGGAACTAGGCAGTTATCTAACTTAAAACTTATAAAATCTGATACTAGAACAAAAAATGTCCTGAAAGCGAGCACTTGTAGATCGCCTTCAGGACATTTTAGTTGCATTTTTTACTTTTTCTCTTCGTTTATTTTATTCACAACATGGTTAGCAATCGTTTTGCTTACCAATTGCAGCATCTCATTTACTTCCGCTTGTGATTGTTTAAATTCATTCACAATCGGCAATTCATCAATTTCTTGTTGAAGCGCATTAATTTTTGCTTCTGTTTCTTTTAAAGCTGAAAATTTTCCATAATGCTGCAAATTAACTGCTTGTTTCTGCAGTTTTTTTATTTGCGCAATTTTGTCATTCACTTTTGCATTTTGGTTAATTTGCTGCTCTGCCCTTTTATAAAAATCGACTTCTTCTGTTTGGCGAATCATTTTGGCAAGCTGTTCTGTACGATGAATAATTTCTTCACGTGTAAATTTTGCCATTAGTTTGCCTCAACAGCTTCTAATACCTCAATCATTTCTCCGTTTAATGACCATGTTTTTGCATCCGTAATTTTCACCGATACTAATTTGCCGATTGCAGATTTTGGTCCAACAAAGTTCACTAATTTATTTTTACGAGTATATCCTGCAAGAACATCTGGGTTGTTTTTACTTTCTCCTTCAACCAATACTTCTACGATTTGGTCTTGATATCCTTTCATTGCTTGTGCTGACTTTTCATTGACAAGAGCGTTTAATCGCTGCAGACGCTCTTTCTTCACTTCCATTGGCACATTATCTTGCATCTTCGCAGCAGGTGTTCCTTCACGTGGTGAATAAATAAACGTATACGCAGCTTCAAACCCAACTTCTTTATATAATGATAAAGTTTCTTCAAACTGCTCGTCTGTTTCATTTGGATACCCAACAATAATATCGGTTGTTAATGTTAAATTGGGAATTGCCGCCTTCATTTTGCGAACCAACTCTAAATATTGCTCTCTTGTGTATTTTCGAGCCATTATTTTTAACACGTCGGTAGAACCGGACTGAACTGGCAAATGAATATGCTCCACTAAATTGCCGCCTTTACCTAGCACTTCAATTAAATGATCATCAAAGTCACGAGGATGACTCGTTGTAAAACGAACGCGAGGAATATCAATTTTGCGCATTTCATCCATTAAATCACCTAAACGGTAGTTGATATCTGTAAAGTCTTTTCCATAAGCATTTACATTTTGTCCAAGCAAAGTGATTTCTTTATAGCCTTGTGCCGCTAATTGACGCACTTCTTGAATAATATCTTCTGGGCGTCTGCTGCGTTCTTTTCCGCGTGTAAATGGCACGATGCAATACGTACAGAATTTATCACAACCATACATAATGTTCACCCAAGCTTTAATTTTCCCGTTGCGGACTTTCGGAAGATTCTCAATAACATCTCCTTCTTTAGACCATACTTCAACGACCATTTCTTTCGACATATACGCTTCTTGTAAAATATTTGGCAAGCGGTGGATATTATGCGTTCCAAAAATCATATCTACTTGGTTGTACGTTTTTAAAATTTTGTTCACAACGGATTCTTCCTGAGACATACATCCGCATACCCCTAATAATAGGTCTGGCTTTTGCGTTTTTAAATGTTTTAAATGACCTAATTCACCAAATACTTTGTTTTCCGCATTTTCACGAATCGCACATGTATTTAATAAAATAACATTTGCATCATTTACACTGTCTGTTGGTTCATAACCAAGCGCAAGAAAAATTCCTGCCATTACTTCTGTATCATGTTCGTTCATTTGACAGCCAAATGTCCGTATATAGAACTTGCGCCCTTCTCCCATTCCACGAAATTGTTCTGAGATAGTGAAATCTTTATCGTAACGGATTTCTTCTTTCCCTCTTTTTTTTGCATCTTTTAACGAAGGCGCTGTATATACTGTTTCAAAATATTTGCTATAATCCTTGACGGATTTTTTGTCCGAAGAATTACCATTCTCTACTTGTTGACTTTCTAATCGTTGTTTTTCATTCATTTATACTACTCCTCTCTTACCGATGAGTTTACTCTTCATCCATAAGTTTTTTCAAATAAATATCCTTTTTATTTAGCAACTTTTATGCTTTTTTGACAGTTTTACATTATATTAGTATAAGCGTTTGTGCAGGTGAAAACAATAGCTACATTTGGAAGGGATGTTTCTATCTGCGCGTTCGATTACTATAACTCTTTATCATATTTTTATATAAAAACTTTTCTACTTGGTTAGAACTATAGTATTTCGTTAATTCTTCCATAAGCTGAGGATAATCAAAAACGCTCTGCAATTCTTTCACAGCATGTGTTGTTCCGTCAAAATCAGACCCAAATCCTACATGATTTTCTCCACCGAGTGAACAAATATATTCCAAATGCCTCAATATATCAGTCATACTTGCTGACGCAGTACCGCTTAAAAATTCAGGTACAAAGGTAATGCCTATCACACTATTGATGTCAATTAATGCTTTGATTTGATCATCCCGTAAATTACGTGGATGCGGGCAAAGTGTATACGCATTAGAATGAGACGCATATGGGAAGTTGGCAAGCTCTATTACATCCCAAAATCCTTGTTCAGATAAATGCGACACATCACACCAACATTGCTGTCTATTTAATTGTTTTACTACTTCTCTGCCGAATAAAGATAAACCAGCCCCTCTTGGCTCTAATGCACCATCTGCAACCGCATTGGCATAATTCCAAGTAAGACCGACTGCTGTCACGCCTAAGCGTAATAAAGTTTTTAGCTTTCCAATATCACTTCCAATCGCGTCACAGCCTTCTAATGTTAAAATCGCTCCTATTTCATTTGCAGCTAATGCAGCAGCATCCTTTTGTGACTGAACAAGCTTCATTTGTGGAAAGGCTTTTAAGATTTTTTCATAAAAAATGTCGACCATTTTTAAGGCCGCTTGAAATCGCATATCTGGATATACTGATTCTGGAATATAAATAGCAAAGGATTGAATTTTTGCCCCGCTTTTTTCTAAACCTTTAAAGGTCACTTGTAATTTATCACTATCGTAAAAATCAATCTGTTGGTCTAAAAACATTTTATACAATACATCACAGTGCCCATCAAAAAAATACAGAAATACCATCTCCTATTATGAAATATCCTTCTTATTATATAATTTAATCATTAAAAAAGAACCTGATAGCAGCTGCTTTCAGGTTTGTTCCCTTATTTTCACCTATATTGATCCTTCTTCTATTTATATATAAAATTCGAAGAAAAGAAACCTCTACAAGGGAATATAAGTTACTAGAAAAATAGTAATAGATTTTAGATTACATTTCTTTTATACTTTTACCAATCTTATCTAGGCTCCACAATGAGCTTAATGGCTGTTCGTTCTTCCCCGTCAATAACAATGTCGGTGAAGGCCGGGATGCAAATTAAATCAACGCCGCTAGGTGCTACAAACCCTCTTGCAATAGCTACTGCTTTAACCGCTTGATTTAATGCACCTGCACCAATAGCTTGGATTTCTGCTCCACCTCTTTCTCGTAGAACACCAGCAAGCGCACCAGCTACAGAATTGGGACTAGACTTTGCTGAAACCTTTAATATCTCCATTTCTAGCTCCTCCTTGTTTAACCCCCCCGCATGACTCACTAATTGTGAGAACATATCAGGAATATATATCATTCCATTGTTACTATATTCCACTTTTAAAACACATATTCCAGCTTGGACATAAAAAACTTGAAAACTGCGTTTTTTAGATGTTATGAATTGATGCTGGTCTTCGTTTTCTCTTCGTCCAATGGATTTCTCCCTTTATCCAGCTACTTCCTCCTCCTATTTTTTATGTAGATAGACATAAGCAAGAACAAAAGCGTAAGCGCCTTGAACAGCTCTGAAGAAAAATGTTCACATGACTCAAAAAGTGCTTTTTACTTTTAGAGGCATGGGGTTATTTTTCACAAGAGCTAGGCGCTGGAGCTAGATGCGGACCCAACCACTAAATTATCCAGAACTCCGTTTCGTTTATAATTCCTATAAAATAAAAAAACTTCACCACATTTGAATAGTTGTATGCACTATCCGATGTGGTGAAGTGAGAAAAACTTTTATGAATAAAATGGATGATCGTCATTGATAAGAATTCGATCGATCTTTTTTGCTTTACCTGTTTTTTTATCTACCTCAATTATACAAGCACTTAATTGTGATCTTCCTGATTTTGGCGGTTCAAACCTAGTTGGAAGATTTGTTAAGAAACGATGTAATACTGCTTCTCTTTCCATGCCCAATATGCCATCGTATGGTCCAGTCATGCCTACATCTGACATAAATGCCGTTCCTTGCGGCAGAATGCGATTATCAGCGGTTTGTACATGTGTATGTGTTCCAACAACTGCTGTTACTTTTCCATCTAGATACCATGCTATCGCTTGCTTTTCACTCGTTGCTTCTCCATGAAAATCAACAAAGATAATATCCGTTCTCTTTTTCGCTTCTGCCACCAATTCATCTGCTTTTATAAAAGGATCATCACTTGGATTCATAAACGTTCTTCCTTGCAGATTGATAATCGCAACTTCTATGTCGTTAATCTTCACAAAGACCATGCCTTTTCCTGGATTGTTTTCTGAAAAATTTGCAGGTCTAACTAAGTACTTCGCTGAGTCTATAAATTCAAAGATTTCTCGATTATCCCATGTGTGGTTTCCTAATGTTACTGCTTGTGCTCCCACTTCTAAAAAACCACGGTAAATTTTTTCTGTAATACCCTTTCCACCAGCAGCATTTTCTCCATTAATAATGGTTACTTGGGGACGATATTTTTCCTTTAACTTAGGTACGTATTCCTTGATCATGTCCCTTCCCATTGAACCGACAACATCACCTATAAATAAAATATGCATAACTTTTTCCTTTCTTTTCTTAACATGAATTACAATTAGTTTAACATATGGCTAAACGAATTGTGAAAATCAACAGCCTTTTCAACCGCTCCCAAATTTATAGAATTGAATGGCATGTTATATATAAGCTAAATAAAGATTATCATGTGCAAAATAAAAACGGTGCAAATGCACCGTTTATTTTGCGTATTCAACAGCTCTTGTTTCACGAATGACCGTCACTTTAATATGACCTGGATAATCTAATTCTTCTTCGATTTTTTTGCGAATATCTCTTGCTAATCGATGCGATTCTAAATCATCCACAAGATCTGGTTTTACCATAATTCGAATTTCTCGGCCTGCTTGAATTGCAAATGATTTTTCTACTCCATCATAAGATTCGGAAATCTCTTCTAACTTTTCAAGACGACGAATATAGTTTTCCAATGTTTCTCTTCGTGCGCCAGGTCTTGCAGCGGAAAGTGCATCTGCTGCAGCCACAAGAACAGCTATGATAGAAGTTGGTTCCGTATCACCGTGATGGGAAGCAATGCTATTAATAACTACAGGATGTTCCTTGTATTTAGTAGCAAGCTCTACACCGATTTCCACATGACTTCCTTCTACTTCATGATCAATTGCTTTTCCAATATCATGAAGCAAACCGGCTCTGCGTGCAAGTGTTTCGTCTTCTCCTAGCTCAGCAGCTAACATACCAGACAATTGCGCTACTTCCATACTATGTTTCAGAACATTTTGTCCATAACTAGTTCTAAATTTCAAACGCCCAAGAATTTTAATTAAATCTGGATGAAGAGCATGTACACCTACTTCAAAAGTAGTTTGTTCTCCGATTTCTCGAATATGTTCATCTACTTCGCGACGAGCTTTATCGACCATTTCTTCGATTCTTGCAGGATGGATTCTTCCATCTTGAACAAGTTTATCTAATGCCAGTCTAGCAGTTTCTCTTCTAATCGGATCAAATCCAGACAGAATGACTGCTTCTGGTGTATCATCGATAATCAAGTCAATTCCAGTTAATGTTTCAAGGGTACGAATATTACGGCCTTCTCTCCCAATGATTCGACCTTTCATCTCATCATTCGGCAAGTTTACAACAGAAACAGTCGTTTCTGCCACATGATCAGCCGCACATCGTTGGATAGCAAGTGACAAAATTTCCTTTGCCTTTTTGTCTGCTTCTTCTTTTGCTCTAGTGTCACTTTCTTTAATCATTACTGCGATATCATGAGCAACTTCTTGCTCTGTTCGCTCTAAAATGATGGACTTCGCCTCTTCTCGAGTTAAGCCCGAAATGCGCTCTAGTTCAGTCTGCTGTTTACGAACCATCTCGTCCACTTTGCTTTCCATCTCTTCCATATGCTGTTGTCTTTTATTAAGAGAATCGTCCCTCTTTTCTAACATTGTTTCACGTTTATCTAAAGCTTCTGCTTTACGATCAAGGTTCTCTTCTTTTTGCAATAAACGATTTTCTTGTTTTTGTAGTTCATTTCTTCGATCACGAACTTCAAGTTCTGCTTCACTTCGAAGCTTGTGAATCTCATCCTTTGCTTCCAACAAAGCTTCTTTTTTTAATGCTTCTGCTTCACGTTTTGCATTTTCAACCAATTGTTCAGCAGTAACAGTCGCACTATTAATTTTTGCATTTGCATTGGATTTACGAATCAAATATACAACAAAGCCAACAACGGCAATTACGATTAGGCCAAGCAAAATGGAGATGAGTATAGTTGGATCCATCATTTTCACCTCCTCTTGCTATGAACTTGTGTTTGTTACGATTTTAAAAGTATTGGCTTAAAGAGGATGTTCATAAAGGCACCCAACTAAAGCTGCTAATCTCTTCGTTGGCTTACTTCTAGTTTGTTACCTTTTTGAACACACATTTAAAGTGTTTTTTTCTACAAAGCCGCAAATGGTTTCTAGGTTTCTCATACTCATAAAAATGTAAAATATACAATTTTATTGTATAGTTGTGCCAATTCATTGTCAAGAGCTTGAATGAAGACGTTTGTCTCTATTTTCCATTATGTGAACTACTAAACAAACTTTTTTTTGCTTGCTCTTCATTTAATATACTACGCAAGGAAAAAAACTCTATATTTCGTCACGATTCGGTGCTATAAGATGGATATACATCTGATTGATTTTATAAGAAATGATGATGCAGAAAAAGAGAGGATGTTTCTCCCCTCTTTTCTACAAACCATTACTCTATTAACTCTAGTGATTCTTGCTCATCGTCTGAATTTTTTAAGACCACTTCTTTATCCAATCCATAGTGATCTCGAATTTTCTGTGCAATTTCGTTGCGCAATTCCGTGTTTTCTTTTAAAAATTGTTTAGCATTTTCCCGGCCTTGCCCTAATCTTTCATCATTATAAGAATACCATGATCCACTCTTTTGCACGATATCTAATTCAGAACCAAGATCGATGATTTCTCCTTCTTTAGAGATTCCTTCTCCGTACATAATATCTACTTCTGCTACTCGAAATGGTGGAGCTACTTTATTTTTTACGATTTTAATTTTTGTTTTGTTTCCTACCATATCAGTGCCTTGCTTTAACGTTTCCGCACGGCGAACTTCTAAGCGAACAGTTGAATAGAATTTTAGGGCACGTCCGCCAGGCGTTGTTTCTGGATTACCGAACATAACTCCAACTTTTTCACGAATTTGGTTAATAAAGATCGCGATTGTTTTTGATTTATTAATAGCACCGGAAAGTTTACGAAGAGCTTGTGACATTAAACGGGCTTGTAAACCGACATGAGAATCACCCATTTCCCCCTCAATTTCCGCTTTTGGTACAAGTGCTGCAACCGAGTCAATAACAAGAATATCTACTGCACCACTTCTTACTAGTGCCTCTGCAATTTCTAACGCCTGTTCTCCTGTATCTGGTTGGGAAAGCAATAATTCATCTATATTAACACCTAATTTTTGCGCATATACCGGATCTAATGCGTGCTCTGCATCAATAAATGCCGCTTGGCCGCCTTTTGCTTGAACTTCTGCAATAGCATGCAGGGCAACAGTTGTTTTACCTGAACTTTCAGGACCATATATTTCAATAATGCGGCCTCGTGGATATCCGCCTACACCAAGTGCTGCGTCCAATGCTAATGAACCACTAGGAACAGTTGATACTACCCTGTCTGTTTGTTCTCCTAGTTTCATAATACTACCTTTGCCGAATTGTTTTTCAATTTGTTTTAACGCCATTTCTAACGCAGCTTGACGATCGCTCAAAAACATTCTCCTCCTTTTATCTATAAAAATGAACCGTTTTATTGGAAATGAAGCAGATTCATTTGTTGTTCAAGAATATATATTAAATATACTCTTTCTGATTGCATTTGTCGAGCAAAAACAGAACATTTATTCGTTTTTTTTATTTTCTAACTACCATACGATAGAGAAGATACGATGCACTGACGGCAGCAATCGATACAATTGCTTTTATAACATTACTCTGCCAATGCTTTTAATAGAAAATAGTGGCCGTAATTAACCGTTCTTTTTCTAATTGCTTCCCTGGAGCCAGCAAGTAAGAGCGTTTCGACTGTTGTCGGTCTACCTTTTATCGCCATTCCAATATAAACGGTGCCAACTGGTCTTCCTTCTATTTCCTGTGGTCCGGCAACACCAGTAAAACTTATGCCAATATCAGCGTTTAATAGATTTGCCACATTTTCAGCAAGCTCTTTTGCACAATTTTCACTTACCGCGCCATCTTGTTCTAGCGTGCTTTCTTTTACATGGAGAATATGCTGTTTTACCTCGTTTGCATAACATACAACTCCTCCTTGGAAAATGGTGCTCGCGCCTGAAATAGAGGTGATAGCTTGCTGAAACATACCGCCTGTTAAGCTTTCGGCTGCTGCAATTGCTAATCCTTTTTCCAGTAGCTTTTTTGTAAGCTCTTTAACGAGCGTCGTATCATCATACCCATAAAAGTAGGGGCCGACACGATCGAATATTTTATTTTCTGTTTCCTTAATCAGCTTTTCTGCTTCTTCCATGGAATCATGTTTGCAAGTAATCCGAAGTGTAACTTCCCCATCTCCGGCTAAAGGAGCAATCGTCGGGTTTGTTTGCTCATCAATTAAATCTTCAATTTTCGTTTCTAGCAATGATTCGCCAATACCGAAGAAACGCAATACACGGGAAAGAATGAATTGTTTATTTGTTTGTTTAGCTTGCAGAGCAGGATATCCATAGTTTAAAAACATCGGCTGCATTTCTTTTGGTGGACCAGGAAGAAGCATATAATGATTGTTATTTTGTGATAAAAACATTCCTGGGGCCATGCCAAAATCATTAGATAAAACCTTACATTCTTCGAGTACAAGCGCCTGTTTTTTATTATTTTCTGTCATCTGTCTATTCGTTCGATCAAAATATTGTTGAATAGAAGAAAGCGCTTCTTGATCAAACACTAAGTTTTTTCCTAAATGCTTAGCAATCGTTTCTTTCGTTAAATCATCCTTTGTTGGACCGAGCCCCCCTGTAAAAATCAACAAATCAGATCTTGCTTCTGCAATTTTTACTGCTTCTTCTAAACGATGAGGATTATCTCCAACAACGGTATGATAAAAAACATTCACTCCCAATTCTGCTAATTGTTTGGATATAAACTGGGCATTTGTGTTGGCAATTTGTCCAAGTAATAACTCTGATCCGACAGCAATGATCTCTGCATTCATCTTTTTCTTCCCCTTCCCTATTCCAAACGAAATCGAAAAAACTTCATTGTATGTATATAAGAAGAACGGGATATATCATCACCGTTCAAGCCAAATTTATTTATAGAGTATTATGTTAAAAATTTTGGTTCTGTTAAAGATGCCTGTTGATTTCCGCTCCAATCAACAAAGTATCAAAATCAACAATTAGCTTTAACACGACCCAAATTTTAAAACTATTTTGACGAAACAAACGCTTGTTTATTTTTCGCAAAATAGTCCCATCCAGACCAAATCGTGAAAATTAACGCAATCCATAATGCAATGTCTGCAAAGGGAATGGAGCCAAGTTCAAAAATCATATTATGTAAAAGTAAAACAGAAATAGCAATAATTTGCGCCCATGTTTTTATTTTTCCAAGCATGTTTGCTGCAACCACTTCTCCACCGCCTGCTAATACGAGACGCAAACCAGTTACGGCAAATTCTCTGCTTATAATAACAATCGTAATCCAAGCAGGTGCTAAATGAAAATTTACTAGTACAATAAGAGCAGCAGAAACTAATAGTTTATCCGCAAGAGGATCTAGAAATTTCCCTAGATTCGTTACTAAATTATATTTTCTTGCATAATATCCATCAATCCAATCCGTTGTAGATGCAATAATAAAGATAAGAGCACCGATAAAATGAGCCACAGGCAGTGTTACACCTAAAAGCGTCATATTTCCCCATGAAAATTCAACCAGCATAACAACTAAAAAAACAGGGATTAAAAAAATACGTGAAATGGTTATTTTATTTGGTAAATTCATCTGACTTTCCTCCGATTTTATTAAGAAAAGCGCAGGCGCCTTGCTCAGCCCCGAAGAAAAATGTTCATTTAACTCAAAAAGTGCTTTTTACTTTTAGAGGAAAAGGGTTATTTTTCACAGGGGCTGGCTGCCTGCGCTAGACACTCGTCTAAGTTGAAAATTTTATACTTCTTCCTATAGAACAAACAGTCGTCATCATCAATAAATAATAGTTTAAAACATTAATATTATAACCTAAAGCAAAAGAAAAAAGCGAAAAACAGCCATCTAAACGATGAGACAGCTAACGGATAAACATATTTTTTTCGAAGCTCACTGAAAACATGGGTGATTCTGCTAAAGAAAAACATGGTCACTCCATTTGAATGCTACCGAATATAATCTTGTTTATCCACAAACTGAACAATCGAAATAATGACTATTCATTCCCCTTATCATAACGAATAGTAATGTCTTGGCGAACAGTTGTTGGAGAAGGAGGTACAGCAAATTCTACTTTTTCATCATTTACGTACATTTCCGTTTCACTTGAATTTCCGACAACAATCACTGCTTCCGTTTCTTTTGAAAAGTCAACTGATTTGGTTTCTGTTTCCCCTTTTTTCAAAATTCCTTGAAAAAAAGAATAACCTTTCCCATTCTTAATATCTACCCATGTTGTTCCGGTAGATACAATCTTTAATTGAAATTTTTCTGCGTTTTTTAATTCATACTCCGTGTTTCGTCCTTCTGTTTTTACAACAGCCACTTCTTGTTTAGGTGTTTCCTCTTCTTCTACAGCTGTCTCTTCTTTTGCGTCCTTATTTGGCTCATTATTTGTGTCTGTTTTCTTCTCTTTTTCTGCTTCTTTTAATTTATCTGATTCTTCATAAACAGCATCATTGCTTTTATTCCCTTTAGGAGGAGGAGTTGAACTATTTCCTTTCACTAAATACCAGACTAGAAAGATTACACCAATAACTAAAATACTGATTAATATAGTCGGTAGAATATCCAATATTTTCGAACTGCCTGCTGCCATTGTTTTTCTAGACGTTACTCTTGAAAGCTGTTCTGGTATTTCATCATTAATGGAAGAAGGAACCTCTCCTTTAAATTCTTCAAAGATTTCCTCTGGGGACAAGTCAACAGCTTCTGCATATTGCTTGATAAATGCACGAGTATAAAACTTCCCAGGCATCATGCTATAGTTTCCTTCTTCTATACCTACTAAATAACGGATTTGAATCTTTGTAACTTCTTGCAATTCCTCTAAACTAAATCCTTTTGCCAATCTTGCTTCTTTTAAACGATTGCCTAATTCACTCAAAATAACACCTTCCAACTAACTAAAAATCAAAACCTTCAAAATCATTTCCTAACAGGAATGCATTTCTTTTTCTTACATCATATTCAATTACTTCATCAGGCTCATGTCTTAACTCAATAATATAATCGAAGTCATCTATTGAATATTCTGAAGCCTGAATAAACGCATCCGGATGCTCCACCACTTTTACAGCTGGTACTTGCATAATCTCTCGTACTAATTGCCAATGTTTTTCATTCATTTGTTTGGATGAAACGATCCCATCTATTATAAAAAGATTCTGTTCATTATACTCATCTTGAATAAACGAATTTCTAATGGTTTGTTTTAATAAAGTAGAACTTACTAACAGCCATCTTTTATTTGCACAAACACTTGCTGCAACAATTGATTCTGTTTTACCTACTCTAGGCATGCCTCTAATTCCAATTAATTTATGACCTTCTAACTTAAACAATTCTGCCATAAAATCTACTAATAAACCTAATTCATCTCTTACAAACCGAAACGTTTTTTTATCATCTGCATCTCTTTGTATGTATCGACCGTGCATGACAGCTAAACGATCTCTTAGTTTCGGAACACGAAGTTTAATGATGTTTATCGTATCCATTGTATATAAAATAGATTCTAATCGTTTAATTTGCTCATCCGAATTTGCAAGCATCAATAAACCGCGCCTGCCATCATCAACCCCATTTATCGTTACTATATTGATTGATAACATTCCTAATAAGGAAGAAATATCACCTAATAGCCCAGGGCGGTTTTTTTGAATTTCATATTCTAAGTACCATTCTTTTTTTTTCAAAAAAATCCTCCTGCGAAAAATCTCATTTTTTGCTTTTTTTCTTATTTCTTTATAATAAAGGAAAGTAGGAAAAGATGAAAGGGAAACCAATGAAAAAATAGACCTGCTTGCAACCATTTTTTAAAAAAAGGCTATGTTAAAGCTCATTGTTGATTTTAGCACGATGTTGATTGGAGTGGAAGGCGTGAGACTCCTGCGGGAAAAGCGAGTCAGAGGGAGACACCATAGGCGCACAGCGTCGAGGAGGCTCCCGGACCGCCCGCGGAAAGCGAACGCTATCACTGCAATCAACAGGCAAGTTTAACAGAGCCTTAAAAAAGAAAAAAGGCAGCACAACAATAAAGTGATCTTTACAAACTTAACATGAACAAGACCTATTTCTTGTATTTGTTTGTTGTTCACTTTATTTTGATGCCACCTCTTTTTTATAAATCGTCGGTTACTTAGTTTGTACCATTATTTTGTACAAGCTTAACCATCATACTTGCAATAGCATGCTGTTCTTCTGTTGATGCAACAGACCAAAGATCGGAAAGCATTTTTTCATGGTCATTTTTTGGTTTTACTTGATTGGATAAATAATCGCCAATTTGGAACGCTAAATCGCCAATTACTTGTTCAGTCATTCCTTCATTTTGGGCATGATGCAAGCGATCTGCTAAAAAATCTTTCCATTGATCCCAGTTTTCCAATATAGTCATACGAAATACCCCTTTCTATTTTTCTAAAGTGTATTACGTAGTTATTTTGCATGGGTGGACATAAAAATATTCATCATCCTCATTGAAAATACACAAAAGTCGATCATTTGCCATATATTCATTAGCTAGAAGCTTCCTGTTAAACAGTCCAGCCTCCATTAACGGATAAAACTTGCCCCGTAATGTACGACGATTTTTCGGATAACAAAAATAACACACTTTCTGCTATTTCGTTTGGATGACAAAGTCTTCCCATTGGAATATCTTCTATTATCGCTGTTGTTTCTTCCAAATCGAAACGATGAAGCATATTTGTATCTACCGCTCCAGGAGCTATGGCGTTAACACGAATTCCGTTTAATGCTAACTCTTTGCTTAGCGCTTTTACAAACGATATTTGTGCACCTTTAACGGTAGAATAAGCCACTTCCATGCTTGCCCCAATTTGCCCCCATATAGAAGAGACAACAACAATATTACCTGATTGTTTGGAAAGCATTTTCGGTAAAAGCTCTCTCGTTAAACACATGATGGAGGAAACATGTATATGCCATAACTCATCTAACTCGATATCTTTTAAGTCTGTAAAAAGACCGTATGACCCGATTCCACTTGTATGTACAATGCCATCAATTGAAAAAACAGCGTCTACGATTTTTTTATACGCGTCTTTTTTTCGTAAATCGGCTTGAATTGGCATATATTCTTGCCCAAATGGTTCTAGCTCTTTTAGCAAGTTTTTTATCCCCTGTTCATTTTGATTATAATGTAAATACAACGAATATCCTTTTTTGGCCAAAAGGTGAGCGACTGCTCGTCCTATCCCGCCTGTAGCTCCTGTTATTAATATATATTTCCCCAAAAGAATCCTCCATTTCAATCTATTCACTCCGATAAATAAACAGACACAACAAGAAAAACCCTTATTGTGTCCTTTAGTCTATCATTTTGGCACTACTTGACATACAGTGATACGCTCTTCCTCGATAAGACGTTTCGCAGCAGCACTTATATCCTCTATTGTAATTTTTTCAATGGTAGGAACCACATCGAATAAATTCATTCCATTAAAAGAATATCTTGTAAACTGGTTGGCAATATACTCCGGTGAATTGACCGCACGAAGAAACGCACCAATTTTTTTCTTCTTTGTTCTTTCTAATGTTTCTTGTTTAAAATCATCAGATAAAGCAGCAGTCAACATTTCCTTAATCGTATCTGCCAATTTATCTGGGTCACTCGTATCCCCGCCTATCATCGCGAAACCAAATCCGTTTTCTTGTGTATAATCATAAGAGAACGTATCGTCAATCAAGCCAGATGAAAATAATGTTTGATAGTTTTCAGAACTATTGCTGAATAAAAGATCCAACAGTATATTAATGGATAATTCATTTTTAAGCATTTCTGCACCAGATTGATTGACATCGATTGCTTTGATTCCTACTAAACATTTGGAGCCATGGACATTCATTTTAAGCACTTGTTTTTTCTCATTGACTTCTTTCGGCTCTTCAGCAAATTTACGTTTAAGTTCACTATGCTTTGTATAATCTTTTTTCTGCTGATTTGCTTTTATTTTTTCCATATATTCTTTTGCATCAACCGGACCAACGATGAATAGCAGCATATTACTAGGATGATAAAAAGTATGATAGCATTCATACAGCATATCTTTCGTAATATGGGAGATGGATTCAATAGTTCCAGCAATATCAATTTTGACAGGATGGTTCACATACATATTTTGAATCAGCCCGAAATACAGACGCCAATCTGGGTTATCATCATACATCGTTATTTCTTGCCCGATAATCCCTTTTTCCTTTTCGACTGTTTTTTCGGTAAAATAAGGATCCTGTACAAAATTAATTAGTGTTTCTAAGTTATTTTCTACATTGGATGTGCTCGAAAATAAATACGCTGTTCTTGTAAAAGAAGTAAAAGCATTTGCTGACGCACCATGTTTGCTGAAATCTTGAAACACATCTCCATCTTCTTTTTCAAAAAGTTTATGCTCTAAAAAATGAGCAATTCCATCAGGAACCTTCGTATAATCAGAACCATCTAAAGGGATAAAAGTATTATCAACCGAACCATAATTTGTAGTGAATGTACAAAATGTTTTATTAAATCCTTTTTTCGGTAGAATATATACCTTTAAGCCATTATCAAGCTGTTCATAATAAAGATCTTCTTGCAGCTGTTCAAAAGATATTTTCTCCATTATGCATTCCCCTCCGATCCTGTTAAAAAATAGACGGTGTCTAGTTCAATTTTATTGGAAACATTTTGTATTTGCTCTTTGGACACTTTGCTGATGCTTTGGAGCCATTCTGACATCTCAACATTCACCTGACTTACAGCATTGTGATAAAATACTTCCACCATTCCTCTTGAAGTATCCAATGTTTCTAGCATCTGGTTATGGATAACCGCTTTTGTTTGTTTGATTTCCTCTTCTGTAAATTCGCCTTTTTTCATTAACTCCAACTGCTCATTAATTATCGTTACTGCTTTTTGATAATTTTGCTGGTCAATTCCAGACATCACAAGCAGGAGTCCTTTATGGCTTTCCAAGCGACTTGCTGCATAGTAGGCTAAGCTTTCTTTTTCTCTGACATTAATGAATAATTTGGAATGAGAAAACCCTCCAAATATTCCATTAAAAACTTGCAGTGCAAAATAATCGTCGTCTCCATACAAAACATTTGTGCGATAACCGATGTTTAATTTTCCTTGCTTAATATCTTGCTCTTCTCGAATTTCCTTTTCCTTCTCTACCTTATGTTCTGCAGCAAGCTCTACTGTTTTAATTTCCCGTTTTTCAAATGGAAATAACGAGTCTACAAAGGAAGCAACATCCTCATCTTCGATATCTCCAACAACATATACATCAATTTGATCTTCGTTTAGTGCTTTTTCATAATAAGTATATAAATCGGAAGGGGTTATCGAGTCTACTGCTTCTTTTTCACCATTCACTCCAAGTGCATATGCTTCCCCTTTGCACATTTCTTGAATTAAACGAAAATTAGAATAACGCATTTTATCATCAAAAACGGCTTGGATTCTTTGCTTTAAAGCCCTTTTTTCATTTTCTACAGTAGAAGAATCAAATGCACTGTCTGTTGCTTTTGGATGAAAAATAATCTCTGCTAAAAATTCAATTCCTTTTTTTAATAAAGGGGTCGGATCGGAAAGAAATTTTTCATTGGCAATTTCTAAAGAAAAAGAAATAATATGATACTCCCCTTTTTTTGATAAATCAACAAAAAATGTAGCACCATATAACTCTTCTAAGTAGGATCGCAATTCAGTAGTAGTGTTATATTTAGATGAACTATTTTGCAAAACATACGGCAATAGTGCACGTTTTGTAACATCTTCTTTTCGAATAGGAGATTTCCATTTTATTGTAATGCTATTCGTTTTAAATTTTTCGGTTTTAACGGTATGTAAATTAAAACCATTATATTGTTTGACTTGTTCTGCAGCAACGCTCATAACATTCCTCCTAAGTACATCATTTCTAAAACGAAGGTAAAAACCTACTAAATAGTATTCTCTCTTTTATTCATGATATTCTAACTATAACGGTCTTACTCTTCCTTTTTCAAGTTATAGACAATGAAGAGTTAGAATTTATTTCCTAAAGGTTGTTTTCGTAACCCGCAGCATGAATACACTTCGCTTTCCGTGGGCGAGCGTCGAGCCTCCTCGTCGCTATGCTCCTGTGGGGTCTCGTCTTTCTCGCTTTTCCCGCAGGAGTCTACGTGTATTCAGGCTGCTCAGTGCTTCAGCCATGTTTATTAATTTATTCAAAAACAACAAACTTTTAGAAAACAGCCTTCCTAAATAAGTGTAAAAACAAACTATAAAGCACTATCAATCGTTTTTTTTCATTAAAGCAGGCAAAGCTCCTGCCATATTTCATACAAAAAGCCTTTTCTTCCGGGTGAAGAAAAGGCTTTTTGTATG
>NZ_JBQTCX010000036.1:0-31652 GCF_052663115.1 Niallia yueguangensis | reverse complement strand
TCCTTTTCAGGGTAGCCAAAAGAAAAAGCCAGAAGCCATCTACCATCTTGTAAAAATAATGATGACTCACTACTTTTACAGGATCGCATGATGTTTCTGACTTTAAGTTTTGCATTTTCTTTCAACAAAAAACATTCACCTATTTACCGCTTCGTGTTCCTTTTCTTTCAGTCGCCTATTTATTCTCTCAACCGCTTGATCTGCTGCCTTTTTTACATTCTGATTACTAATTCCAACCTCTTCGAATAGCTTTCTTATTTCATCGCTGACAACTGGATATGCAGGTGTAATTGGACGATTTTTCGAAAAGAATTGTGCTTGTGCTACAAATATATTTTTCGGATATGTTTGTAGTTCTGTCAGCTCTTCTGCAACTGAATATCTGGCTGGTATATCTCCTGTTTCTCGTACATATTTTTTTATGCCTTCATAGCTCGAAATATATTGAACAAATTCCCACGCTTCTTTTGGATGGTTCGACTTTGCGGAAATCCCAACTGCCCAGCCTCCATTAGGGACAACTTGATGGATTGCTTTTGGCAATGGAGCAATGCCAAAATCCTCTCCTAATTGAAATTCTGGATGATTTATTTCATAATCCCTTAAAGTCCAAGAACCTAAAACAGTCATGGCCAAATGCCCTGTTACAAATGGATTTTCAGGCAGCTCAATGGAAGCAACATGATATTTATGATAAAGGTCTTGATAAAATTGCAGTGCTTCTATTGATTCATCAGAATTTAAAAATCCAGCAGCTGTAGTTCCTTCTTTATTTAAAACATCCCCGCCGAATTGCCATAATAAAGGCATTTTAAAATAGGCCGGCCCTTCCCCATCACTAAAGCCCTGAGCAGGATCTATACCGTACACTTGTTTTGAAGGGTTTGTTAGTCTTTTCGCTAATTCTAAAACTTGCAGCCATGTTAATGGCTTATATGGATCTTCTGATGGAAAAGGTATTCCTGCCTCCCTAAATATTTTTTTATTATAAAATAAGGCAATGCCAGATTCTACAATAGGCGCTAAATAAATCTTATCATTATACGTAACCCCATTTAGTGTAGACCTTGGTATATCCTTCATATCTCCTTCTGTTTTCATGTATGGATCCAACGGCAATAGCAGTCCGGAGTCTGCATATAGTGCTAAATTCGGGCTGTCTATTGACATAATATCCGGCGGCGCATTACCTGCAACCAGCTCTGTTCGCAATCTCATTTCATAATCTCCAAATGGTATCGACACCAACTTGATGCGAATAGTTGGGTGAGTAGACTCAAAAGAGGACACTAGTTCCTTAAAAGCATTATTTTCCGCTTTTGTTCCATAATTTCTCCAAAATGTTAACTCTATTTTTTTGGTATGCTCTTTTCTGTCGTCTCCTATTTGCTTTTGATTGAAAAAAGGAGCAGCAAAAGTTAATGCATATACTCCAATTAAAAGAATAAAGATTAGGAATAAGATCATTAAGAATAACATTTTTCTCATCTTCTATCCCCATCTCCCTTCTGCACTTGGCTGTTTTCTCAAAGTTTGTTATTTTTTACGTAAAAAAATGAGAGAAGAAGTACTCAGCAGAATGAATACACGTAGACTCCTGTGGGAATGCGAGAAAGACGAGACCCCACAGGAGCGTATGCGACGAGGAGGCTCGACGCTCGCTAAACGGACGAAGTGTATTCAGGCTGCGAGTTTAAAAGCAACATTCTATTCGAAAACAACCTTGCACTTTAATCTTTATATTGCTGATTTACGAAAATCTGCTGGCGTTTGACCAAAGTACTTTTTAAATACTGTGCTGAAATAACCAGAATTAGAGAAACCAACTAATTGCGCAACATCAATTATTTTTAGTTGATCATCTTGCAACAAATCAATCGCTTTTGTCATTCGTAAATGAAGTAAATAATCACTAAAGTTTTCCCCAATATGCATTTTGAACAATTCCGATAAATAGGCACTATTAATATGAAACTGTTCAGAAAGCATGGTAAGACTAATCTCTTCACCGTAATGTTCCTCTAAATAAAATCGAACATCATCTACAATGGCAACACCAACACTTACCCGCGTTTTATGAATTTGGTCCATCATAGCATTTCCTAATTGTATCAACGTATCTTTTACTCTATTTTGCGAATTAAGCTCCCATATACTTTGCTGACAATTCCATATAAATTGTTTGATTAGTTTTTTTTCAAACCCATATTTGTCCACATAAGAACTCAATAAAAACAACAATCGATTAGAGACATAAAAGTAAGACAAAATAGAATGGGTTTGACTTTTACCCAAAATGGTGGAAACCTGTTCTTCAAAAACTTTCCTTTTATTGCTTTCCATGCTATTGATAATCTTTTTTTCTAAATCTGGAGTAAACTTAAACATTTCTTTATGAACGGTTTCATCTATGATTTGGGAATGCAGTCCTATGTCGCTTTGACTCCAAGAAAGCAAGCTGGATCTATATCCATTTTTCATATTTTTATAGTGGGAAACTGCTTTCCCAACCCCGATAACTACTTCAAGTTTCATATAGGTGTTTACATAATGAGTAATTTTCCTCACTATACTTTTTTGGCTATTTTCGCTGTCTTCCTTCATTAAATGAACAAAATGAATCATATTCCTGTATTGTGGATCATAAAAGGAATACGTTTGCTTGTGCTCTTTGGCAATTTCTCGGCAAAGCATGCGAAAAGGCATCCAAAGCTCTTTCGCTTTATGGGGATTTTTATTGGAGTCCCTTATTTCCACCGAGATAAATTGAAATAACCCCTTATCTAACTGAAAATGTTCTAGATTTAATTGTTTAATCGTTTCAAAGGGAAGAGATCGTTCTATCCAGTCTTCTTTTACAAGCTGCAGCAGAAACTGTTCTTGTTCTGCTTCCTTTTGTACAGCTGCTTTTTTGATGATTTTTTCCGCTTCTTTTCTCTGAGTAAACTCTTCATCTAATTCGGTTCGTACTTTTTCCAAAGCATCTGCTAATTCGTTTGGGGCAACTGGTTTTAATAAATAATGTTTTACTCCTTCTCGCATTGCTGATCTAGCATATTCGAACTCGTTATATCCAGATAAAACGATTATTTTCACTGTTGGATAGTTTTGATGACAATGTTTAACAAACTCAATACCATCCATAACCGGCATTTTTACGTCTGTAACAACAATATCGACAGACTGCCTTTCCAACAAAGATAATGCCTCCAAGCCATTTGAAGCTTCACCTAAAATTTCTAATCCAAGATCAACCCAGTTTACTTTCATCCGTAATCCTTTTCGAATTTGGACTTCATCATCAATGATGAGCACCTTTTTCACGATTGCATCCCCCCAGGTAAATGAATGCATAATATGATTGCAGTTCCTTCATTATGTTCAGTTTGTATATCATACGTAAAATGATCTCCATAATAAATTTTTAATCTCCCAAGGACATTTTTTAAACCAATGCTATTGCCACTGCTATTTAATATATTACGTGTTTCATTATTTTGTTCTGTAAACATAAGATCTTTATATACGTCATTTGCTATCCCAACTCCGTTATCTTGTACTTGAAGAAAAAGCGTATCTTTTATCCGTTCAGACTTTATCAAGATTTCAGGTGCCTTATTTCCTTGAAAACTATATTTAACAGCATTTTCCACAAGTGGCTGAATAATAAATTTTATTATTGGCAGATCATTTGCCGAGGGATCTTCTTCTATTTTTATCTCAATCGTATCTTCGTATCTTAGTTTTAATATTTCAGTGAAATTGCGGATATACCCAATTTCCTCCTTAAGTGTTACGATATCATTGCTTGTATCAAGGGAATATCTCATCATCCGCCCTAAGTAAACGCTTACATTTACAACTTCTTTATTTTTCCCCTGAGCTGCCAATCCTCCCATTATCTCAAGGGTATTATTCATAAAATGCGGATTGATCTGCAATAATAATGCTTTATATTCTGCATTTTTCCTTCGCAAGTTTGCTTCATACTCTGTCTCAATCAAATGGTTTAACCTATCAACAGTGTGACCAAAAATATTGATGGCGTAGCCCACTTCATGCTTATATGGTTTAATCGTTTTCAAAAATCGCTTGGCCCCAATAAAATCGCCATGTTCTATATATCCCATTGCTTCCCGGAGCATTTCAAGCGGCTTAACAATTGTAGAAGCCTGCAGATAGGAAGCTAGGATGGTCGCAATAAAAATCAATGCACATATGATGAATAAATTCCGCTGCAGGTGAACTATTTTTGCAAACAGCTCTGATTTTGTCACTTCACTGATAAGGACCCAATTTCCTACACTTAATTTCTGATAAAAAACAAGATAGTCTTCTCCTTCATATGATGTTTCGATTAACCCTTTCCCTTTAGGATACGCTGACATTTTTTCTAAACTATGTGAAAGAACTTTTGGCGGTGTTTTGATTTTCCCCGGCAAAACATTGCTTCCATTTTGATCTACTATATAGACACGTCCTCTTTCTCCCACTTTAATTTTCGTTAATGCATTTTCCACTCCTTTAGAAGGAAAGTTTACTTTAATAACCCCAACCGCTTCTAATGTGGAAATATTAAATAAAGGAAGAAGGTAGCTGATTACATGGCTTTCTTTCATTTCTTGCGACAGCTGGTAGGGATCCATATGTGCTTTTATCCATTTTTGATCCTTTTCCTTAAAATTTTGAAACCACTCTGCCTTGTTAAGTTGACGATTATTTCCCCAAGTTCCTGTTCCATCATTCAGAAAAACAGAAATAGAAACAGAGTTGGAATTATTAACCATCATAGAGGATAATTGCATTTTCAATTGATTCTTTAACAATACTTGTTCAGTATTAGATACATCACTGTCTGCATTGATCCAATCTCGAGTTGCTTGGTTGACAAGCACTTGTTTCCCTAAATCCTCTACTTGTGCAGTAATAGAATCAATATACAAAGAATACTGATCCATCTTTTCTATCGTGTTATTTTTTGTCTGTTCCTCCATAATATTAGTAAATCTTGTTGGAATCATGATAGATAGGATAAGAAAAGGGATCGTTAATAATAAGGTAAAAATAATAAATATTCGATTGCGCAATGAAAAAAACATATATCCCCCTCCATAAAGAAAACCCTTACATTTTATTCGAATATAAAAGAATTCATGCCTAAACAAACCCTATTGCTTTCAATGTAACATAAAAAAGAAATGCTAACATCTATTATATTCTTTTTTCTTTAAATGGCATGGAGAAGATTAACTTTATGTCACAAGTGGAAATAAGGAATTTCTGCTTAAACATCCTGTCTAAATGGTTCAGATCAAGCTGACATTCTAATCTGAACCATTTAGACTCTTATCATTTCGAATCAATTTTGCCTTAAAAAAGCTTTTGTCCGTTCAAACTGAGGATTGGTGAACAAATCAGCTGGATGACCAGATTCAACAATTTCTCCTTTGTCCATGAAGATAACCTTGTTCGCCACTTCTCTGGCAAATCCCATCTCATGTGTTACGACAATCATGGTCATATGCTCTTCAGCTAAGTCTTTCATCACCTTTAGTACTTCCCCGGTCAATTCTGGATCTAAAGCAGATGTCGGTTCATCAAACAGCATAATTTCTGGATTCATCATAAGAGCACGAGCAATTGCTACTCGCTGCTTTTGTCCGCCGGAAAGATTTGCTGGGTATGCGTTTGCTCTTTCCGTCAGCCCAACCTTCTCCAACAGCTCTTTGCTTCTAGCCTGAATTTGAGCGGATGATTCTTTCTTCGCCATTTTAGGTGCAAGCTCTAAATTTTGTTTGACTGTAAGATGTGGAAAAAGATTAAAATGCTGAAAGACCATCCCCATTTTTGAGGTAATCTGTTTAATTTCCTGTGGTTTGGAGTATACTCCCTCTTTCACTAGATCGTCTCCGCAAACCCGGATGCTTCCTCCTTGTATTTGTTCTAAGTGAACAAGACTGCGGAGCATCGTGCTTTTTCCGGAGCCGGAAGGACCAATTACTGCCACTACATCGTTTTTATTTACATCAAACGTTATTTGCTTTAATACATCCAAGTTGCCGTATGATTTTTTAAGATTGGATATTTCCATAATAGCCATATTCATCACACCCTTTTTATTCAAATTTAAATCTTCGTTCAACCCATTTAAACAGTATCGTTAATAAAAGCGTCATGATTAGATAAATGATCCCAGCAACAAAAAATGGTGCGATTGTAAAGTCACGGTTTACTGCTGTCTGTGCAAAATGCAATATTTCTGGAACAGCAACAGCATAAAGCAATGCGGTATCCTTCACCAACGTCACTGATTCGTTTGCGACAGCAGGAAGTGCTATTCGAAACATTTGCGGCATGACAACACGCGTTGTCGTCTGCCATTTATTTAAACCGAGCACTTGAGAAGCTTCATATTGTCCTTTATCGATTGCCAAAAGACCGCCACGAAAAATTTCCGCAAAATAAGCGGCATAATTTAAAATAAATCCTAAAGAAGCAGCGACAAAACGATCTAATACCATATATTCACCAATTACAGGAATCATTGGCAGTCCAAAGCAGATAAATAATAGTTGCAGCAACAGAGGTGTGCCGCGCATCACGTAAATATATGCATTCGCAAGCCAGGATAAAGGCTTAATGCTGCTTCTTACAGCAAGTGTCAACACGAATCCTAAAGGAATCGACACGACAATAGCTATTAGAAATAAAAGAATCGTTGCCTGTGCCCCTTCCAACATGGGCTTTAGTATTGAGATTAAGTATTCTAAAGACATGGAAAAAATCCCTCCCAACAAGCAAAACAGGACTCCTCTAGGAACCCTGTTTTGCCCTATATTTATTCAATCGTTTTATTATTTTGGCTCTTTTCGTATAGTATTGTTGTTATTTAACCCGCAGCCTGAATACACTTCGCTTTCCGCGGGCGAGTGCCGAGCCTCCTCGTCGCTATGCTCCTGTGGGGTCTCGTCTTTCTCGCTTTTCCCGCAGGAGTCTTCGTGTATTCAGGCTGCTCAGTACTTCAACCATGTTTATTAATTTTATTCAAAAACAACAAACTTTTAGAAAACAACCATTATTTTAAAACTTTTTCTTGTCCAAACCATTTTTCCGAGATTTTAGCAGCAGAGCCGTCCGTGTTCATCTCATCAAGTGCTTTTTGCAGTTTCTCTAGCAGCTCTTCATTCCCTTTTTTCACGCCAACTCCATATTCTTCTGGAGCAAGTGATTCATTGAGAACTTTAAAACTACCTTTTTCTTTCGTCATATAATAATTAATAACAACCTCATCAATTACTACTGCATCCAAACGGCCGGATTTTAGATCATTTAATGCCATTACATTATCCGAAAACTCCGTAACTTCTTTGATTTTCGATTTAATTGGATTTGCGTCCAAAGCATCTGCTGCAGAAGACAGAGATTGTAGACCAACTACTTTTCCTTTTAAATCATCTAGTTTAGCAAGTTTAGAATCTGCTAGTGTTACAACAACTTGCGCATTTTTCAAATATGGTTTCGTGAACAAAACTTTCTTTTTGCGATCATCTGTAATCGTATAGCCATTCCAAATAAGGTCAATTCGACCACTGCTTAGTTCTGATTCTTTCGTTTTCCAATCGATAGGCTGAAACTTTACTTTTACGCCCATTTTTTCAGCTGCCGCTTTCGCATAGTCTATGTCGAAGCCAACAATTTTATTATTTTCATCTCTAAATCCCATTGGGGCGAATTTATCGTCGATACCAATTACTAATGTATTGTCTTTTTTATCACTTGTAGATTTCGAGCATCCAGTAAGAATTGCAAATAATGCTGTGATGCATAGAACAATCATTGCCAAACGTTTCATCTGAAAGTAAACCACCTTTAGTTGTATTAAATTTTGTTAGTATAAAAAATATTGCATTCACGTACCTACTCATCGTCTTAAGAATATAAATAGATTGCCTTTAAACATACAAACTAGAATAAAAACATACAAATTCCTACAAACACTTTATCACGATACTATATTAGAGTAGTGAATAACCTCATTTAATCTATCACGAAGTAAAAGTTTATGTCAATGAATTTTTTAGTATATTAGCAGACTAAAGGGGTCTTAACTAGGGGTCTGACCCCAAGTTTCCCTTTCATTCAAAAGAAAGATGAAGTATAGTGGAATCAATGAAAAATTCAATGGAGAATCCACTTTAAAATGGAAATGCAGTGAACGGAAAGGATTGTTATTTATGATAAAAAAAGCAGATATTTTGGAAAGGCTAAAATCGTTGATCGGCAATGAGCTTACTAGTCAGAATTTACATGAAGCTGTGTTTTGTGAAGAAAAACATACAAAAATACGACGTCGTTTTCACGCTGGTACGCGTACTTATCTTTATTACAAAACCCACATTCCAAATGACCCTGACGTGCAATCATTTGCAGATATAACGATTCTAGGAAATCCGTATACATATAGAATTGGTATCGAAGAAAAGGAAGGTCAAATTATCATTAATTCCGAAGCAAGAATTTCTTTTACCTATATTTCCTGACATTGGTGCCAGACCCCCAATTCACTGGGGGTCTGGCACCAATGTCATCAACTTAAGATTCTATAGATTGAAAACTATGGAATATCATGGAATTAGATACCCTTTATTTAAAAGAAATACCTCATTTGTTTGGAGAGGTGTCCGCTCGACTCCTACGGGATTAGCGAGAAAGACGAGACCCCACAGGAGCAAAGCGACGAGGAGGCTCGGCGCTCGCCCCGTGGAAAGCGAGCGGTAAGCCTCGGAGAACAGAACGGAAAACCTTACTTCCTATTCAGTTGCTCATTTTCCTTTTTTTTTGAAGCTTAGCTTGATGACATTGGGTCTGGAACCAAAACAGGAAACCATCGTTTCTACTCCTTTACATCTAATGAATCTCGGAGACTATCACCAATCAAATTAAAGCTTAAAACCGTAATGGCGATCATGACGCCAGGGTAAAACATTAATTCAGGATGAAGTTGGAAATAGGCACGGCTTTCATTCAGCATTGCTCCCCATTCCGGCATAGGAGGCTGTGCACCTAAACCTAGGAAAGATAAAGCTGAAATCATTAATATAATCTTTCCGATATCAAGTGAAGCAATAACTGCAATCGTTGGAACGACGTGTCTAACTAAATGACGAGTTATAATGGCGAAGCTTGAGCTCCCAGCAGTGATGGCAGACTGTATATAGTTTTTTTCTTTTTCGGCAATCACAATACTCCGTGTAATCCGAGCATAAGTAAACCACTTGGAGCAAACAATGGCAATCGCGATATTAGTTAGACTAGGACCTAAGAATCCAGTAAGGGCAATAGCAATTAAAAAGTCTGGAATCGTCATAAATCCATCTGCGATTCGCATAAAAAAAGCGTCCCACTTACCACCAAGGTAGCTTGAAAATAACCCGATCGCTGCACCAATTACGATTGCTGTTAACACAACAAGAAACGTGATTTGCAATGTTGCCTTTGCTCCTTCCATTAAACGGGAGAACGTACATCTGCCAAGATGATCTGTTCCGAGTGGATAGTCTGTACTTGGAGGTTGAAATCGATTGCTCATATTAATCTCCAGTGGATTATTTTGCACAATCAATGGACCTATTAATAGGATAAGGAGTAAAAATACAAGCATGCTGCATCCGAAAATTGCAAGAGGATCACGCCACATTTTTTTCATTTTTTTGACCTCCCTGCTAATCGAATCTTTGGATCTACGATAGAGTAAAGAAGATCGACGCATAAATTAATAGACATAACGAAAAAGCCTGTAAGTAAAATAAACCCTTGAATTACAGGATAATCTCTATTCATAATCGAATCCACAATAAATTGGCCTAACCCCGGCCATGAAAAAATCGTCTCTACCACAACTGTTCCGCCAAGGAGCAAGCCAAAACTCATTCCAAACATCGTTAACACAGGCAACAATGCAGGAGGAAGTGCGTAGCAAAAGAAAATACGAATAGGCGGTATTCCTCGAGCATGAGCTCCGCGTATATATTCTTGTCGAAAACTGTCTAGTAAACTAGCTCGCAGCAAGCGAGCATACACAGCTGACATTCCAATCCCCAGTGTTAAGGATGGGAGAAGGAAGTGAAGGACACTTCCATTTCCCATCGCAGGCAAAATGCGCAGCTTCATGGAAAAGATATAGATGAGCAGCAATGCAACGACAAAGTTTGGAATAGAAGCACTAACAAAGGCAATGACTCTTGCAAGATGATCAAAAAAGCGCTGATGATTCAGTGCAGCAAGTCCACCCAATATAAACGCAAATAGAAGCGTAAATACAAGACCGCTAACAGCAAGAGAAATAGTTGGACCAAATCGTGATGAAAGTTCATATACAACGGACTCATTTGAAATATAGGATTTGCCAAAGTCTAATTTTGCGACATTGCCTAGCCACGTAAAATACTGTTTCCACACAGGATCGTTAAAACCTAATTCATCCCGTAGCTTTTCCTGCTCTTCTGAAGTCGAAACGACCTCATCCACTTTTAAAATCGATCGAACTGGATCCCCCGGCGCCAACTTCATTAAAGAAAATGTCACGATGGATAAAACCACTAAGACAACGACCATTTGCAGAAGTCTTGATATGATAAAATGCATCATTTTTACTTTACATCCACTTTATTTGTCAATAAATAAAACTCAGCTTGTCCAGGTTTAAAATGTTCCACCTTTTTATTGATTCCAATAATAATATGTGGATGAATTACAAAGGATTGCGGAACTTCTTTTTCAATGATGGATACAGCTTTTTTCGTCATCTCATTGCGTTTATTTTGGTCGCTCGTATGATTAAGCGCTGAAATCGTATCGTTTAATAATGGAATGTCAACTCCGCCAGGATTTAATGCGCCATCTGGCAAATAAGCGATATTTAAAAAGTATCCTGCATCTCCGCGCGGAGCCGTTAAATTACTATAGGATGCTAAATCCCAATCTGACTTTTCAAATAGATAAGTATCAATATTATCTGCTGTTTGAATATCGATTTTAATGCCTACTTTTGCTGCTTCTGATTGTAGAAGCTGAGAAATTAATGGCAACTGCGGACGGCTCTGATACGTCATCATTTTTACCGCCAACGGTTTCCCATCTTTTTCAAGCTGATTGTTTGCATTCATTTTATATCCTGTTTCTTCTAACAACGCTTTTGCTTTTTGCAGATCTTGTTTTACAACTGTTTTCTCACTTGCAAAAGGCAGATTAGAAGAAAATGGGCTGCTTGTAGGTGTCGCATGGCCATTCATAATCTTATCAGCTGCTTCTTGACGATTAATCAGTAAATCAAACGCTTTTCGAACATTTACATCTTGAAAAACTGGTTTATGAATATTGTATAAGATATAGTCAGATCGTAGACTTTCAATCGATTCAATATTAATCTCATTTTTTGGAATCGTTGATAAGCTTTCAGTAGGAAGGTCATACACGATATCCGCATCCATGGACTGAAGTGCCATCGTACGAACATTGCCATCTGCATTAAATCTAAATGTGACGCTATGAAGCGGCGAAGCACCATCCCAATATTCTTTAAAAGGCTTTAATTCAACTTCAACATCTGGCTTAAAGTGCTCTACGGCAAATGGCCCAGTACCTACAGGGGATTTGTTGAATTTTGCTGCACCCATTTCATTATATGCTTTTACATCTATAATCGACGTACTAGGATTAATAAGTTCTGATGGCAGCGATGGAAACGGCTCTTTCGTGTTAATTGTTAGTACTTGACCATCAGCACTTATTTCTTTTATTTTTAATGAATTTTCAAGTTTCGGACTATTTTTGACAGCTAGTTCTAATGATTGTTTAACGGCTTCCGCTGTTAACTTATCCCCATTATGAAATGTTGCTTCTTCGCGTATATCAAATGTCCAGGTTGTGTCATCTACTTGTTTCCAGCTTGTTGCAAGCCATGGTTTCATCTCCAACTTTTCATCCAATTTAACCAATGTTTCCGTTATTCCAGCAAGAGATGTTGTCCAATCGTTCACTGGATCTAATGTTGGCGAAGGGAAGCTAAATAAAACAGTTAAGTGTTTTTCCTTCTTAGAATCGCTTTTTGTTGCGGAATTATTTGAACATGCTGATATAACCAGCGCTAAAGCGATTAAAAATACTATGTAAAACTTTTTCAATCCATTCTCTCCTTCTTATTTATAAAATCTATGTAACTATTTTTATATTATAATGATTATAATGCCAACGATAATCTTATCTTTTTTTAATAGATTTGTAAACGGAGAACTTGGGGTCTGACCCCTTAACCACTAAAGGCATGAGCCCGGGTCAATACCGAACTCATGCCTATGTGGGAGCCTAAAATTTATATCCAACTTTTTGTTTTCAAATCACTTTTCATTTAACTTAATCCATATTCTTTTATTTTGTTATATAAAGTTCCTCTCGAAATACCAAGCAAACTGGCAGCTGCACTTTTATTTCCATACGTTTTACGCAATGCTTCCTCAATGTCTAAGACTTCTGTATTTATTGATGTTAGTTCCTGTGAAGCTGTTTCACTTGTTTGGCCATTTATATTTTTTAAATTGGACTCGGTTTTTAAATTTTCTGGTATTTGTTCAATTGTGATGCACGCCATATCATTCAGAAGAATAATCCGTTCTATAATGTTTCGAAGCTCTCGTATATTCCCAGGCCATTTATAGTTAACGAGCAGCTTCATTGCATCTTGATGAATAACGGGAATTGTTTTCTGATACTTTAAACTAAATTCCTGTACATACTTTTCAACAAGTGTCATAATATCTTCTTTTCTGGTTCGAAGGGGGGGAATATCAATATGAATGACTGATAATTTGTAATACAGCTTTTCGTTAAAATTTCCATCCTTCAAAAGAGCATCAAGCGATTGTGAGGTTGAAGTAATAATCCTAGTATGGGATGTTATTTTGTCTTCTCCTCCTATCCGATAAAAGGAATCATCAACAAAATAATTTAATAATTTTTCTTGAATAGGAAGCGGCATTTTATCAATATCTTCAATAAATAACGTGCCATTTAAAGCTTGCTCTATTTTTCCAGTCTGACCAATTGGCTTTTCCTTTGTAAACGCTCCCTTTTGAAATCCAAACAGTTCCATTTCTAAGAGAGCAGGAGGAATAACGGAGCAATTAACGGTGATAAATGGTCCATCGGCCTTTGCTCCTCCATAATGAATAGCTTGAGCTATCATTTCCTTTCCTGATCCAGTTTCTCCCTTTATATGAACTGGAATATCAGCATGGGCAACCTTTTGGGCAATCTTTATTGTTTTTTGAAATTTAGGATTTTCACTAACTATATTGACAAAAGGATTTAATTTATCAACAAGTAAAGTAGAATTAGAATCGAGTTCTTCGTTTAACCGAATAATTTTTGTGATATCATGCTCTGTCGCAATCCCGCCAATAATCTTATTTTCAATAATAATAGGAGATGCGTTGATTAATACATGCATATCCTTATTTGGGCGATGATATTCCCCTCTAACCGGACGTCCTTCATTTAGAATACGATGAAGAATAATTGATTCGTCACTAAAGTGATGCCCAATTTTTTCACCGATAATGTCTTCTTTTTTTATTTTGTACGTTTCTTCAGCAGTTGAATTCCAGCAGATAACGTTTCCATCTTTATCAACCGCTGTAACAGAATCATTCATCATTTCAGCTAACCCATGGAAATAAGCAGAGGTTTGACGATTTTCCTCCTCCCTCTGTTCCATCCATTTATCCACTGTTAAAACGCCCACGTATTTTTCTTGATCTTTAAATAAAACGGGTCTGCGCCAATCAACTTCTGAAGAAATAACCTGATTTACAGAAACTGATGACGGCAGCCAGTTGATATAGTCAAGCCAATCCAACACTGGCATGAACTCGTCCCCTAAATTCATTAGGCTGAATTCATAATTTCCAATTATAAAGTATGTTTCACCTGTCACAACAACAAAATTATACTCTTGAAGTTTGGATTTTATTTCTGCTAATGGCGTATGTTGTTCTACAATCGTAAATGATCGATCAAGTTGTAATGGTGCATTTTTGAACATGTTAAAATCCTTTCATGTTTTTTATTAATTTACCATACATTTGAACACGATTTCTACCATTTTGACATTTGCACAAAAATGTTTAAAATTAATGTTACGCGAGACTCTCCTTTTATTTAAAAACAATTTCCCAACAGCTTCATAAGCAAGATTTATACAAAAAAGGCTGCCCTCCTAATATAACAGGTGGCAGCCTTTGTGAACGTTATGATTTAACTCTATTTATACTGCTGGAATACGTACAGTCAACAGTCTCTTCGGTTCTTTCACTCATAAAAACATTCGATTCATTAATGCTTTCTAAGCTATTCGAAATCATTATGCTGAGTGTTTATATTGGTCAAACTCTCTTTTCAACTTCTCATTCGGCGCTTGTGTTGCCAAACTAACAACCCAGACTGCTGACAAACTAACAAGGAAACCTGGAATAATTTCATACAGATTATTTGTAAGTACTGGAATATTTGCCCAAATAATAACAGTTACGGCTCCACCAATAATTCCTGCAAGCGCTCCCCATTGATTCATCCGTCTCCAGTATAGGCTTAGTAAGATAACTGGTCCAAAAGCCGCACCAAATCCAGCCCAAGCATAACCTACTAGAGATAAAATTGTTCCATTTTTATCCAAAGCAATAACAACTGAAATCACAGAGACAGCTAGAACTGCAAGTTTGCTAATAAACATAAGTTCTTTATCTGTTGCAGAACGTCTAAAAAAAGTTTTGTAGACATCTTCCGTTAAAGAGCTTGCAGTTACAAGAAGCTGAGAAGAGATTGTGCTCATAACAGCAGCCAATAAAGCAGCTAGCATAAATCCAGCAATAAGTGGATGGAATAACAGTTCACTTAGTTTAATAAAGATCGTTTCAGGATCCGAAATGTCCAATCCTTGCTTGGAATAATAGGCTAAACCGATAAAACCAGTGAACATTGCACCGCCTACAGAAAAAATCATCCATCCCATCCCAATATGTCTTGCTTTTTTAATTTCTTTTACGGATGAAATAGCCATAAAGCGTACGATGATATGCGGCTGGCCAAAATAGCCTAACCCCCACGCCAATAAGGAAACAATTCCTATAAACGTAGTGCCTTTAAAAATATCAAATAAATTAGTGTCTATGCTTTTAATTTCATCAAAGGCTGGTCCAATTCCGCCAACCTCCATAATTGTAACAGCTGGAACAATTATGAGGGCAATAACCATAATCAACCCTTGAACAAAATCCGTCCAGCTGACCGCTAAAAATCCGCCAAATAAAGTATAAGCAATAACAACCGATGCAATAATCCAAAGGCCAATTTGGTAGTTTAGATGGAAGGTAGTCTCAAAAAGAACCCCGCCAGATACCATTCCCGAAGAAACGTAGAAAGTAAAGAAAACGATAATAACAAGGCCCGAGGTTAAACGCAAAATATTAGACTGATCACCAAAACGATTTTCCAAGAAAGCCGGAATAGTCATGGAGTTATTGGCAACCTCTGTATATTTTCTCAACCTTGGTGCAACATAAAGCCAGTTTAAATAAGCTCCCAAGGTTAAACCGATTGCAATCCAAGATGCACTTAACCCTTGAGTAAACATCGCACCTGGCAATCCCATCAGCAGCCAGCCGCTCATATCTGACGCCCCTGCACTTAGTGCTGTTACACCAGGGCCAAGCGATCTTCCACCTATCATATAATCCGATAGATTAGAAGTTCTCCTGTAGGCAAAATAGCCAATTAACAGCATGCCAGCCATATAAATACCAATTGAAATAAGTATTTGTGTAGTCAAACTTTTTCCTCCATCCTTTTTTTGAATAGACATCCAAATCCATTTAATCTATAACTTTTTTCAGAATTTAAGGCAGCAGAATAAACATATAAATACCTTTTTTGCGAAATATTTCACCTAACGATAATAAGAGTAATTTCCAATACCCGCATGTTGATTAGGAAACTTTAGTAGACTAGAATGGCAGGCTGTCGACAAACATTCCTACTCATGTTAACCTTTTGGATGCCCTATGGCAACTCCCAAAGCTTCATACCATGAATAACAAATGTTTTCGAACAACCTGAAGTTTTGCTAATTCCTCTCCAATCAATATTTTCCTAATTTTTCCTTAATTAAATTTTTCTAGCTCTCATTTTAGCTTGAGTAAACAATAACAAGTAATCATATCCTCCGGCTTTTGAATCAGTGCCAGACATATTAAATCCGCCAAATGGATGTACTCCAACTAAAGCTCCTGTACACTTTTTATTGATATAAAGGTTTCCGCAGTGCATCGTTTCAAGCGCATAGTTAATGCGATCTTCTACCTTTGAATGAAATGCACCTGTTAATCCATACTCTGTATCATTATAGATGTCAATTGCTTCTTTCCAGTTTGACGCCTTAGCAAGTGCAAGGACAGGGCCGAAAATTTCTTCTTGCATAATACGAGCTTTAGGATCTAGATCGGCAAATACAGTTGGTTCAATATAGAAGCCATTTTCTTTCGCTTTTGATCCGCCTGCTAGCAATCTGCCTTCTGTTTTCCCTATTTCAATATAGCTCATGATTTTATCAAAAGACTTTTGATCGATTACCGGACCAATTGGATAGTTCTCCTCTGGAAAGCCAACTGTTAATTTTTTTGTTAACTCTGTTACTTTTGCAACTACTTCATCATAAACTGACTCTACGATAATCGCTCTTGAACCAGCAGAACATTTTTGTCCTTGGAATCCATAAGCAGAAGCAACAATTGCAGCAGCTGCTGCATCTAAATCAGCGGTTTCATCCACGACAACGCCGTCTTTTCCACCCATCTCTGCAACCACACGCTTTAACCAAATTTGACCTGGCTGCACTTTTGATGCTCTTTCATAAATGCGGCATCCAACTGCACGTGATCCTGTAAAAGAGATAAAGCGGGTCTTTGGATGTTCTACTAAATATTCACCAACCTCAATTCCATCTCCAGGCATAAAGTTTAATACTCCTGCAGGCAATCCTACCTCTTCCATTAATTCTACAAATTTAGCTGCAACAACAGGTGTAGAATCTGCTGGTTTTAAGATAATTGTATTTCCTGAAACAATTCCTGCTACTGCTGTTCCTGCCATAATAGCCAACGGAAAGTTAAACGGAGAAATCACAATTCCAACACCAAGCGGAATATAAGTAATTTCCGTTTCTTCTCCTTCGATTTTTGTAAGAGGCTGATGAATACTTGTCTCACTTAAACGAATCATTTCTCTCGCATAAAATTCCATAAAATCGATAGCTTCTGCTGTATCAGCATCTGCCTCCGCCCAGTTCTTTCCTGCTTCATACACTAGGTAAGAAGAAAATTCATGCTTTCTTTGTCTCATTAAATCAGCCGCTTTGAACAAATATTCTGCACGTTCTGCTGGAGCAACCTTTTTCCATGATTCAAATGCTTTTAATGCTTCCTGCATTGCTTTTTCAGCTAATTCTTTTGAACCTTTGCTGACAGATCCTACTACTTCCTCTACATTTCCTGGATTAATAGAAATGGTTTGTTCTTCTGTAAATAACTTTTCACTTCCAATTACAAGTGAAAACTTTTTACCCAGTTCGTTTTTTACTTTTGCAAGTGCTGCTTGCATAGCTTGTTTATTTTCTTCAATAGAAAAATCTGTAAATGCTTCATTTTTAAATGGTGTGTGTTGGATAGTTGTTGTCATAATAGTCAGACTCCTTTTGTCATAATAAATTTTTATTCTTCTAACTTGGATAAATATGTTTGGCTCTAACGCCAAGCGACTAGTAAACGCCCTCCCTCTGGCCGATAATCAACATCGTCCAACTGCAGCTGCCCTCATTTTTTCTCTTCTGCAGTTCTGTCCATTCGCCGCTGACGGGAATTTCCCCTTTTCTTCTATAAATCTATTATTTTTTAAATAGATTTTTTAATATAAACCAGACATTTGCTGGTCTTTCTGCTAAACGTCTCATAAAGTAGCCAAACCAATCGACCCCGTAAGGAACATAAACACGAACCTTATAGCCTTCTTTCACAAGTCTAGCTTGAACATCCTCACAAATGCCGAATAGCAATTGGAATTCAAATTGATCTTTCGGTATACTATACTTGTCAACAATCGATTTCGTATAATCAATCATCACTTCATCATGCGTTGCAACTGCTGTATAGTTGCCATTCAATAGATGCTGCTTAATAATCCTTTTAAAATTTTCATCTACGTCTTTTTTCTCCGGAAAAGCGACACTTGAAGACTCTTTGTAGGCTCCTTTCACTAAACGCAGATTGGCATTCAGTCGATTTAAATCGGCCATATCTTGTTCTGTTCTGTAAAGATACGCTTGAATGACAAGTCCGACATTGTCATATTCCTTGCGCAATTCATTGAAGATATCTACTGATATTTGACAATGTTCATAATCTTCCATATCAATTCGGACAAAATTTTGATGAAGTTTAGCACGATCAAGGATTTTGCGCATATTTCTCATACATAATTCCTTGCTAATGTCTAAACCAAGAGATGTCATTTTAAGAGAAAGATTGGATTGTACATTTGCTTCTGCTATAGCGTCAAGCGTTTGAATACACATCGCAGTTGATTCTAGAGCCTCTTCTTCTGTATATACAAATTCTCCTAAATGATCTAAGGTAACTACTTTCCCTCCCGCATTCAAGTTCTTCACAGCATCCACAGCTGTTTTAATTGATTCTCCCGCTACAAATCGGCCTGCTCCTAAACGCAATCCATATTTCTTTGCTAACTTGTTCGCTGATGTATTCTTGCCTAGCGACAGAAACATATTTCTCATTAGCACTTCCATTTCTATCAATCCCCCTTATTCACCAAAACATTTTTTATAAACAACAAAAACATTTAAACAAATATGTTTAATTCGACACAAAAGAAACAATGTTGTTCATTTGTTAAACCGAGTATACAACATGTCCATTTCGATTTGTACAAACTTGTAAGATGTTCTGACGCGGTTTTTTCTGAAAATACTGTGAATATATTATTTTTCTTATAAAACAGGCTGAATAATATTCATTTTTATGAATATATACATATTTGCCAACAAGACATGCTTTATATCATAAGTGTTTAGAGTGAACATACTTTCTCTTTCTCAACAGAATACCATACATTGTTTTCATCTAGATGCAATGTATATACAATTATGACACTAATGTTTATATTGAACATTAGTGTTCAAACCTCAACTATGAAGTCATTTCACCACCATCTTCGCAAAGTCATTCAGTGTAGTTGAATACTTGATATAGATTCTTGGTAATAAATACAGTTCGTCTTCCATCCCCTTTTCAGAGAATAATTCAGGTGTTGTCGTAAGTCCAAACAAGTAATGTTTCTTTGTTTCCGCTACGACTTTGTCATTAAAACTTCCGTATGGATAGGCAAGGGCAATAACGGGTTGGCCTGTTATTTTTTCAATTTTGTCTTTGGACTCTTTCAGTTCATATTGATAATTGCTTATTTTCGTCAAATCAGGATGTGTGGCAGTATGTGACTGGATAGAGATGAAACCGGAATCAGCCATTCTTTTTAAATCTAATGTCGATAATCTGTTGGGGCGGCCGATAAAGTCAGATATAACGAAAATGGTGCCAGTTGGTGTAAACTGTTCGGTTTTCAATTTTTGAAAGACAGCAAATGCATTTAAATTGTTTTTGTAGCCGTCATCAAAGGTAATGAAAATCGGTTTATTCACTTTATTTATGTCATGCCAACGTTCAAATGTTAATAAAGTGTAGCCATGATCTCTTAAATACATCATTTGTTTTTCGAAATTCTCTGGAGTAACATATAATTCCTTAGAGCCATGTCCACTGAACTCGTCAATTGAATGATAAATTAATATCGGTATTTTTTGCTGAGCAAAAACTTGTGATGGAAGAATGATGATAAGAAAACACAGGAAAATCATTGCAGTTTTTCTCATAAAAAAACCTCGCTTTTGGGAATGGGGACGGAGCTGCGCCAATTAGATGGAAATAAACTTCCGATTGTGCATATTATTTTGTTTATGATCAAATGAAAAAAGTGTTGCTCCACTCACGCCGCCTTTATTAGGTTAGAGTCTGCCCTCATTTAAATGGTGAAACCGAGGGCGAATCTCTATTTTAGTTTTGTATCGTTTCTTTTCCATTTATTGTGCCTCAACTGCTTCTTTCTATGATGATTTCTTCCATTTTTTTATCTCTCAACTGAATCAATTTGCAGAAGGGTTCTGAACGTAAAGATTTAAAGGTTTGATATACTATTTTTAACAGTTTTATAAAAAAGGTTGGAGGGGAATGAATTGAAAGAACATATTCAACAAGTGATGAAACAACTGGAAATAGATTACGATATCAAAGTGCTTTATGCATGCGAATCAGGCAGTAGAGCATGGGGCTTCCCTTCAAAAGATAGTGACTATGATGTTCGATTTATTTATGTACATAAAAAGAATTGGTATCTGTCCATTGATCATAAAAGGGATGTGATTGAAGTTCCAAGCAGGGATTCTCTTTCTATTCCTATTGATTCATTATTGGATGTAAGCGGTTGGGAGTTAACGAAAGCATTAAGGCTATTTCGAAAGTCCAACCCTCCTCTTTTAGAGTGGCTGCGCTCCAGCATGGTTTATTATCATAGCTTTACGACGATCGATAAAATGAAAGAGTTGGAAAAGAATATATTTTCTCAGAATTCTTGTTTACATCATTATTTAAATATGGCTAAGGGAAATTTTCGTGAATACCTTCAAGGAGATACAGTTAAAATTAAAAAATATTTCTATGTGCTCAGGCCTGTATTAGCAGCAAAATGGATTAAAAAATACAACACGGTTCCACCAATGGAGTTTCAAGTACTATTAGAAGACCTTATAGCACCAGGAACACTGAAAAAGGAAATAAACACCTTGTTGAAACGCAAAATAGCAGGCGACGAATTAAACTTAGAACCAAGAATCAATGATATTAATCAATTCCTTATTAGAGAAATAGAGGAGCTAGAATTATATACAAGGAATTTAAACATTCACATTCCGGATCCAACAACTCAACTTGATCATTTATTTAGAGAAACATTGGATGAAGTTTGGAATTAGAGCTATAAAAAAAGCGCCTGACCCCCAGTCCACTAAAGCGTTAACGCACCGGGGGTCAGGCACTTAAATTTAATTTGTTTTAACAGAAATTTTTTCAAGTGGTTTTGCATTTCCATAGACAGGTGGTTTACGATCAATTGGCATTGCCCATTTTACTGCATTTGTAATAACCTTTTGAATGTCTGTTTGATAATAGGTTGGGTATGTTTCGTGTCCCGGTCGGAAATAAAACACTTTTCCATTTCCTCTCGAATACGTACAGCCGCTGCGGAACACCTCTCCTCCTTCAAACCAGCTTGTAAAAATCAATTCGTCTGGTGCGGGAATATCAAAATGTTCACCATACATTTCTTCTTTTTCCAATTCGATATATTCACCAATTCCGTCTACAATGGCATGATTAGGAGCAACTACCCATAAGCGCTCTTTTTCGTCTGCTTCCCGCCATTTTAAGTCGCAGCTTGTTCCCATTAATGATTTAAAGATTTTAGAAAAGTGTGCAGAATGGAGAACAATTAATCCCATTCCTTCCAATACCCGCTGCTTCACTTTTTCAACAATTTCGTTATCGACTTCGTTATGGGCAAGATGCCCCCACCAAATCAATACATCCGTATTGTATAATACATCATCTGTTAAACCGTGTTCCGGCTCATCTAATGTCGCTGTATGTGTTTTGTATCCTGCTTCTCTCAAGAAAGCAGAAATAGCGCCATGTATGCCATTTGGATAGATTTCTGCAACAACTGGATTCTTTTTTTCATGACGGTTTTCATTCCATATCGTTATCACTTCTGCCACACTCCTCTTTTTATTCTGCCATTACAAAGGAATTATCAAAATCTTTGATTACTTCATTTCTTTCCGCTGCTGTAAATATCGTTTCAATTAAGCGCAATACACGTAAAACTTCTTCATTTTTAACAATCGGTTCTGCTTTTCCTTCTACGACAGAAACGACATTGCTGTAAAAGCTCTCCATTGTTTCATCAACATTTGGCAACTTAGTTGTGCTGATTGCTTTTTCTGATGGCGGCGCCATTGTTTTCGTTAAACCTTTGCCTGCTTTTATCGGTTTAGGTGCTTCTACTTCAACGCCATAGTTTTGTGTAACAATTTTTCCATCCAAGTTCCAATCATTGATAATGGCTGTTCCTCCTGTTCCTTTCACATACCATCTTGGCAGCTGGATAAAATTCGTTGTGCCTACTTCTATTAATGCTGTGCATCCATTCTCAAACGTAATGATAGATTGGAAGCCATCATCGACTTCGTTTCCTAAAATAAAGCTTAAATTAGAGTAAACACTCGTAATCTTGCTGTCTACCATAAATAACAGCTGATCCAGCAAATGGACGCCCCAGTCAAGGAGCATTCCCCCGCCTTGTGCTTTTACATGGCGCCAATCTCCTGGAATTCCATTTGCCCCTTGGACTCTCGATTCAATGTGAAATACATTTCCGATTAATTGTTCGTCATAAACCTTCTTGATTGTAAGAAAATCTTCGTCCCATCTGCGGTTTTGATGCACGATAAACTCGCATGCGTTTGCATCCGCAGCATACATAATTTCTTTTAACTCTGCGCTGTTAATTGTTACTGGCTTTTCACAAATCACATGCTTCTTCGCATTTAAAGCCGCTATCGCTATGTCTTTATGAACATCGTTAGGAGTAGCAATCAGCACAAAGTCCACTGCATCGTCTGAAAAAACATCTGCTAGACTAGCATATCCTTTATATCCATCAGCTAAGGAAGCTGCTTTTCTCTCCTCTTGAATATCAAATGTCCCAAACACATTTATATTTTGAACATCTTTCAGTAATTTAGCGTGATAGCTTCCCATGCCGCCATAACCGACAATTACTAAATTGTAGATTTTGCTCGTCATCTCGATCGCCTCCAATTTTTTTGCCTTACGCCCACCACATATCCGTATTAGGCTCGCGGATTAAGACATCATTCAAGTTTTTCACTGCTCGACTAAACCCTTCCTCTGTTGACATAAGTGCATCTTCATGTTCAATGCTGACAACATAGTCATAGTTATATAAACGAAGGGCACTCATCATATCCGACCATTCTTGCATGCTGTGTCCACAGCCAACGCTTCGGAATGTCCAAGCACGTGTCTGTAAATCCCCATACGGCTGCATATCTGTCAAACCGTACATATTTACATTATCTTGATCGATGTAAGTGTCTTTCGCATGAAAATGATGGATGGCGCCAGCTTTGCCAAGAATTTTAATGGCTGCAACTGGATCGATTCCTTGCCACCACATATGACTTGGATCCAGGTTTGCTCCGATAGCATCACATGTTGCTTCGCGAAGCTTTAGCATCGTATATGGGGTATGAACAAGGAATCCTCCGTGCAATTCCAAGCCGATTTTCACGTTATGCTGCTCTGCAAGCTCCCCAATTTCTTTCCAGTATGGAATCAACTTATTTTCCCATTGCCAGTTTAAAATCTCGCTGTATTCTGTTGGCCATGCTACAACAGGCCAGTTTGGCTGTTTTGCTTCCTCGCTGTCCCCCGCAGTGCCGGAAAATGCATTAACAACTGGTACATCAAGAAGGGATGCTAGTTTAATCGTTTTTCTTAAAGTAGCATCTGATTCTTCCGCAAATTTCTTATCTGGTGAGATCGGATTGCCATGACAACTGAAAGCGCTGATTGTTAAACCGCGTGACGTTACTGCGTTCAAGTAGTCCCTGCGTTTTTGTTCATCTTCTAATAATTCATCAAGAGGGCAATGGCTATTTCCCGGATATCCTCCTGTTCCGATTTCGACTGCATCCAATCCTGCCGCTTTTACATGATCAAGCATTTCTTCAAATGATTTGCTTCCAAACAATACTGTAAATACACCAAGTTTCATAATAAATTTCTCCTTTCCAAAAAATGATTATTTTACTTTAGCAATTGTTTTTGTTTCATTTGATTCCAGTGCAGCTAAAATAACCGCAAGTGATTTTTTTCCTTCTTCTCCTGAAACCAATGGTTCTGTATTATTCAAAATACAATTTACAAAGTTATCTATTACATAACTTTGATTTTGTCCGCCATCATCATTCGACTGAATTTTGCCAAGCTCATACTTGATAATTTCTCCGTTCGAATATTGTGCGATAAGCGAGTAGGTTGGATCATCTTCTAATCGTAAAATGGCTTTTTCCCCATAAATAACCGTAGAGTTGTCTTCGTTTGCTGTATACGCCCAACTAGCAGCAAGCGTTCCAACAATGCCACTTTCCGTTTTCAAAACACATACTGCATTATCATCTACATCCGCAAAATCTTTTGCACTTGTTTCCACAAATGCTGCCACCTCAACAAACTCTTCTCCTAAAATATAGCGAAGCAAATCCGCTTTATGCACACCCAAGTCTCCCATTGCCCCAATAAACGCTTGCTCTTTTTTGAAAAACCAACCTTCTTTTCCTTCTACACTCCAGTTTTCAGGACCGCCATGACCGAAGGCTGTACGAAAACCGTATACTTTCCCAATTTCCCCATTTGCGATCAATTGACGTGCTTTTTCATGAGATTTTACAAAGCGCTGATTATGACCAATCATTAGTTTTTTGCCATTAGCTTTAGCAGCTTCGATCATTGCTTCTGCTTCTTCTTCTGATGTCGCCATCGGCTTTTCACACAGTACATGTTTTCCAGCATTTAAGGCATCAATTGACACAGGTGCATGCAGATAGTTTGGAAGACAAACACTAATTGCATCCAAATCAGCCAGCTTTAGTACTTCTTTGTAATCTGTAAATGCCTTTGCTCCATATGTTTCAGCTGTTTCTTCTGCACGTTCTGCGACAATATCGCAAACTGCAATAATCTCCACGTTTTTATTTGCATGATATTCTGGCAAATGACGATGTTTTGCGATACTCCCACAACCGATTACTGCTATTTTTAATGTACTCATTTTATTTCCTCCTAAAATTTTTTGGGATTAAATTTCTGTTATATAAAGAAAGCGCTTAACTTTCACAATAGACTTTAAAAAGGTAATTTACGATTCTACTAGAATTGCAGCTTTCTTTTTAAATAATTCATGCTAATCTCGATGCTTTCAAATGGAGTTTTGCGAGTTTCATCTTGCTCCACAATCCACCATTTCACCCCTGCATCTTCACCTATATTTAATATGGCATCAATATCTACTCCGCCTGTTCCAAGCTCAGCAAAAAATTGTTCTTCATCTCTTGTCATATCTTTAAGGTGAACGAGTGGTGTTCTGTTTTTATAACGCTTTATCCATTCTTCTGGATTTTCCCCAGCTTTCTTTAGCCAATATATATCCAGTTCTGCTTGCACCTTGCTTGCATTCGTACTGTCAAAAATAGTTTCAAGTGCCTTTCTGCCGTCAGAAAGCGGGGCAAGTTCAAAATCATGATTGTGGTAACAAAGTGTAATTCCTTCTTTCTTGCACTTTTCACCCGCTTCTTCTAAAAAGGAAATAAGCGCTTTATAATCCTTTTCCTCTCGTCGTTCTGGTATTAAGTATGGGCAGACAATATATTTGCTTCCCAATACGTGCTGATCTTCTATTACTTGAGATAAATTGGTCTCCAATTGTTCAAGCGGGACATGGCTAGCAGCAGCTTCAAGTCCAAGACTTTTTAATAAAGCGCTTACTTTTTTTGATGCGCTGTCGCCATAACCAGCAAGTTCGACACCGTCGAAACCAAGGTCTGCGACTTTTTTCAAAGTACCAGCAAAGTCCCTCTCGCTTTCCCTGCGTAAGGAATACATTTGCACAGCAATGGGAATCCTTTTCATTCGATATTCTCCTATCCATTTAATTGATATGATTCATACCTATGAAAATAACCAATAAATTATGTAATGTTCCTGAAAAGATAGTTATACACCAATCGAAACATCATATAACTTATTTGATTACATCTTATAATATTACTCCTAAATTGAACATAAATGATATAATTAAAAACATAGACAATTTTGCTATTACTTTAAAACCGAAATGAAGAATCGTTCCTCATTTTTACCAACTAAAGCTAAATGAGGGCAGATACAAACCTAATAAAGACGGCGCGAGCGTAGCTACTCTAACCTTGATCAGGGTAAAAGCAAGTAACATTGCACTCTCCCTTATTTTTTATTAAAGTAGGCGCAGCTCCGGCCCCAATGTCATCAAGCTAAATTTCACAAAACAGGAAAATAAGCAACTAAATAGGAAGTAAGGGTTTCGTTCTGTTCTCCGAGGCTTACCGCTCGCTTTCCACGGGGCGAGCGCCGAGCCTCCTCGTCGCTTTGCTCCTGTGGGTCTCGTCTTTCTCGCTAATCCCGTAGGAGTCGAGCGGACGCCTCTCCAAACAAATTGGGTATTTCTTTTACATAAAGAGTATCTAATTCCATGATATTTCACAGTTTGAAATTTATGGAATCTTAAGTTGATGACATTGGCTCCGGCCCTTTTCTATAAAAAGGAGTAATTAGATGGAGAACATTATTTATTATTGCGGCTACTCTTATCACACCACATCATATTTTGACCAACATAAAAAAGGTTTTCCTAATTTTCTTTTCCGTCTGCAAACAGAGGGAACTGCTGAAGTAATCGTGAATGGAATAAAAACAGAAATGAAAAAGGGAGATCTTGTATTAGTTAAACCAGGTGATATATATGAAATACGGATTGAAGGTGATCAAAAAAGCGGTGACTACCACTTATTATGTCAAGGAGATTGGGTTAAAGAATGGTGGAATAGATATCCTAAACCATCCTTTTCCAAAATAAATTTAGATAAAAGTCTGTTGGATTTATGGAACCATATTATTATGGAAGAAAGACGACCAGCTTCTGATAAAAATAATGAACTGTCAAGTTATTTGCTGCAAGCTTTTTGTATATCTCTGGAACGTGCTATCAATGAAACTTCTCCTTCCTTTAATCGTCCTTATTCGGTAACAAAAATGATGCGGTACATAGAAGAAAATGCGATGAGCGGTTTTGCCATTGAAGATGTGGCGAAGAATGCTGGCCTTAGTGTCTCCCGTTCTGTTCATTTGTTTAAAAGCAGCTTCGGAAAAACGATGATCGAATATGCACAGGAAATCCGCCTCTCCGCTGCCATTAATCAGATGAAATACACGACAATGACGCTAGAACAAATTGCAGAAAACTGTGGATTCGGGGCTTATCCTTATTTTCATCGAATATTTAAAATGAAGTATGGAGTATCCCCAGGGGTTTATCGGAAAATGGAATAGATTTATCGTGAATTTGAAAAAAGTTGAACTGCTTATAAAAAAGATTGTTCAAAATATTGGTTTGTGCAAGTAATGTTGTTTAATTGAATTAACGGTGCAGAATACTTCAATAATAACTATATAAAAAGGCATCAATATGAAAGAGAATTCGAGGTGAATAGCAATGAGAACTGAAAAAGAAATGTTTGATTTGATATTGGGGATCGCTAAAAAAGACGAACGAATTCGAGCTGTTTATATGAATGGTTCAAGAACCAATCCAAATGTGCCAAAAGATATTTTTCAGGACTATGATATTGTTTATGTTGTGACAGAAACAGCCTCTTTTATAAAAGATGAGAACTGGATTAACGTTTTTGGGGAATTACTTATGATTCAAGAACCTAATAAAAATGACAAACTTAATGGTATAGATATAGATTTTGATAAGTCTTATGGTTATTTAATGCTGTTTACAGATGGAAATCGTATTGATCTACATATTGAAACAAAAGAAGTGATGAATGAGAAGTATATTAAAGATAAACTTACTATTCCTTTATTGGATAAGGATAATATTCTTCCACGTATCTCTAAACCAACAGATATAGATTATTGGATGAAGAAGCCTAATGAACCACTTTTTATGAGTTGCTGCAATGACTTTTGGTGGTGTCTACAAAACGTTGCAAAAGGAATTTGGCGTGATGAATTACCATATGCAAAACAAATGTTTGAATATGTAATAAGAGTTAGGTTAGATGAGATGGTTTCATGGTGGATTGGTATAAAAAACGACTTCCAAGTTTCGACGGGAAAAATGGGGAAGTATTTCAAAAAGTACCTTCCCGAATCATATTGGGAGATGTATGAAAAAACTTTTTCTGACAATAACTATAAGAATTTCTGGAATTCAATATTTGTTACTTGTGAATTGTTTAGAACTTTAGCAGAAGATGTTGCAGATAACTTATTGTTCACATATCCAATTAATGACGACAAAAATATGACAAAATATCTTAAACATGTAAGAAATTTACCTTCTGATGCAAATGACATACTGTAAATAAATCTACAAAAGAAGTTTAGGTATCATTATATGATGTGGAAATATAGAAGAGGCCTGACAAAATACAATTTAAGCCCCTTATCATTGTTTGCTTAGTAAACAACGATAAGGGGCTTTTGGTAGTTTATCAGATAATTGGGGTGTATGCAGCCTAGGCTTGTCCTTTATAAAAGGGTACACTTCACAATTGGGTGATTACCTATTACATTAAATGCTGCATGCTTATATTCTAGTGCGAAGAATATCATTCTAATAGTGTATGGGGGAGTCTGTGTTTTATATTGTAGTTCAAAATAAGAACCTTTTGTTAATTTGTGTTTTCTCCTCCGCCATTCAATCCTTCTTTAGTTAACTCGTAGACTTTACTGTTTAACACCAATCCGAGATGGCCTACACCGCTGATTTGAACGTTTTTTGCTCCCTGTAGTTTTGAAAGCGGATTAAACACTATCAAGTCGCTTGTGCTGTAAATCGAAGTATAAAGAATTTTATCGTTAGGATCTGTTCCAACGGGAGCTTTCGATGTTACAAGTTTGTTTGGAGAACCTATCGTTACCACATCGTTCACCTTGCTTCCGCCGCCATTGAGAATATAATTCAGGGCATTTATGCCTCCCGCACTGTGTCCAATAATATCTACCTTGCTCTTTCCTGTTTTCTTTAACACTTCATCAACATAAGAAGCAAGCTGTTTTGCATTAGTAAAAGGATTACCAGTTTTATCTATCATTTCAATGGCATACAGGTCATTATCAGACCAGCCTTGTTCTTTTAAATAGTTTTTAATGCCTAAAAAGTTTGTACTGTTACCGCCTGCTCCGTGAATGTATATAACTGGATCTTTGGAGTTTGTCTCTGCTTTGGAACTAGACGGCTGAATACCAACAACAGATAAAATAATGGCCATGCATGAAACTAGTAAAACGAGCAATCTTATATTTTTCATTATTTCCCTCCTAGATGTTTGACTGCTATCTTGCTATATTCATTGTTATATATTTTGGAAGGAGAAACAACCGGCAACTTTTGCTAACTATGGCTACTTAGACCACATGAAGAAGATAATTTCTGTATTCTACATGGACAATAGGGAAGGATTTTTTCTTATTTACCTCTTTAAATCCTATTTCAATGGGCTTTTCAATGCACTTCGTAAAGAGGGGGGATTTTTGTTTTTTAACAGAAATTAACTGACATGGTATATATTGGTTTAATTAACTATGGAAATAGCCCCCATCTCATACAGTCTATTGCAGTGGAAAGATTCAAGTTATAGGAGAAACATAATGAAACTATTTTTAAAGAAGCAAGTGTTCAAAATTAATAAGCAAAAATTGTTCAAAAATAGAGCAGGTTAAATCCTAATTTCTCATTTATACCACTGAGAGATTGGGACTTTATTCGAAAACTGCTTAATATCTTTTAAATAAAGAGGATCACAATTGACAAGATAAGCATAGCTAAGGCGTTAAGTGCCATAATCGGTTTATGCTTGGCTCTGACGAAGTGAGCGTGTATGGCACCTAGCATTAGAACTATAAATAGGGCTCCTGAAAATTTTAAGAATTCTGGAATCCAAAATGCTATGATCAATCCAATCACACCAACTAATTCTAACAAGGCAGTTACATTCATGAACCACATTGGATAACGATATTCATTCCAATGGTGAACCATTGATTTTGTACGTAACAATTTCATCGAAATGGACAGTACAAAGATACAGATTAAAATGATTTGAATGATTACGATTACTGTAACCACGTTGTTTCCCCCTTTTGTATAATAGATGAATAATGCTTAAATAGAATTATAAGTTGTCTAGTTTAAAAAATATGTAGTCTAGACTACAATGGCCTTAATAGGAGGGGAACTTCTTGGATAAGATTAAATATTTATCGAGAATACAGCTGTTTCGTGAGTTAGAATTAGAAGAATTAAAAAAATTTGAACCTGACACGCCCATCAATGTTATAAAAAAAGGAACGATTATTACTTCTCCACATATGGATCAAAAGATCTTGTATTTAATCAAATCGGGGAAAGTTCGTTTATATAGATTATCTGAAGGCGGGAAAGAGCTTACAATTGATATATTAGGAACTGGGCATGTATTTGGTGAGATTGGTTCATTTACAACAGGTTCTGAAAATATGTACGCGGAAACATGGGAAGACTCCGTTATTTGCACGATAGATAAAGTTCAGTTTGAAAAAATAATACACGATCAGCCAAGTGTTTCCTTGAAGTTTATCGAAATGGTATCCAACCGTTTAAAGGAAGTAGAGGAACTATTGGAATATATGGCATACGGTAGTGTCCGAAAACGCCTATTATTTTTATTACATAAACTAGTAGAAAAGTTTGGGGGCGACTCCCCTAGTGACAACCCGAAGGAGACAGATTGGATTCAACTCGAGATTTCAATAACACATCAAGAATTAGCAATGATGATGGGCAGTATTCGCGAAACAGTGACAGCACTGCTAAATGATTTGACTGCAGAAGGCATTGTTCATAAGGTTGGGAACCGAAAACCGATTAAGATTCATTTTGCTCGGTTAAAAAGGGCATTAGAAGAGGGACAATAAAATTTGGGCTATTGTGCCATTTAAGATGGAATCAACTTTACAAATAGAAAAAAATTGCATATCAACATAGTACGGTTACGTAATGTCACATAAAGTTAACTAGGTATCACACCTCAGTTCTCAAATGTTGGCGGGCCCAAAGCAGGGCTGCCTGATAAGTCCCTATAAGAAAAAGGGGCTCCAAAAAGTTAGTTTCACTGACTTTCTGGACAACCCCTATTAAAATATAATCTCCATGTAATGAATGATAGGATACATGAATCTTCTAAATCAGTATTCTTTCACTATTTCCTATGTAGCATGTTATATACAGGATTTATTTAGACCAATTTCTTTTATCCTAATTTATACACTCTAGCTTCATACGGACGAAGATTTATTTCTTTAATCTCTTCCGATTCGTCCGTCTGATAATTGCTGATTAACAGCTCTTTCTCGTTAAATGTAATAGATTCAGGCAAAATGAATGTTGTATTTTGTTCATAATAGTTGCATACCACAAGCAGCTTTTCATTGCCTAACGATCTTATATAAGCAAAAATCTCGTCATGATCTTCC
>NZ_JBQTCX010000035.1:0-32235 GCF_052663115.1 Niallia yueguangensis | reverse complement strand
CCTAGTTAATTATAATGTTGCATTATTGCTTGTGCCCAGGATGAAATAATAAACAGGCAAGATAAATCGTAAATAAACTGTTAAAATCTTTTAAGTGAAAGCCAGTTTTTTCGGTAAATCGATCTAAACGATATTGCAGCGTATTTCGATGGATAAAAAGCTGCTTTGCTGTATTGGTGCTATGACCATTATTTTCTATAAATGTTTGTATGGTATGTAGTATTTCTTTATCTTCTTTAAAAATAGAAAAGCAATGATAAAAAAGCTCTAATTCATTTTCTAATAATCTATGGATAAATAGTGTAGGGAGAATTTTTTCAAACGATAAAACATTTTGGGACGGAATAATCTCTAAACCTTTTGAAAATAACTCTCTTTCTTGGGTGAAAATTACTGGTAATGTTGTATTTAATTTTACTTCTTTTCCGATAAAAAAAGTAATAGTTGCATAAAAATCTGATTGTATCGCTTTGGAAAAAGAAGCGAATGCCTCTTCTTGTAGATTGTGTTGATTTTTCTCCACTATCACCCCTTCATGATGATTTTTCCAAATCAATAAATTATTTTTGCCAATAAAGTCTGTAAATGCGTCGTTCATTAGTTTTTTTTCCCATTCTTTCCCTTGAATATGAAACTGAATCAAACGAATGGATGTTGCTTCTATATCGGAAGGAATTTTACCTTGCAAAAAAAGAAATTGTTTCCATACTAATTCTTCTTTGTGATTTTTTTCCTCTAGTATAAAATAATCAAATAAGTTTTTAAGTAAATCAAGCTGTGAATCATTGATTTCCTTTTTAGGGATCCCAAACCATTCTTTCTGAGCAGAAAGTATAAACCAATGATATGTTTCTAGTTGCGATGATGAAGGGGGAGATGTTTGTTCAATTGCATGTTGGAAGTAAGAGAGTAATTTATGTTTCATAATGCCTCCTATAGCCATTAAAGAAAGCGATTAATTTTTTGTTTTAATTTTATAATAGAAAAAGGGTGCCGGCAATAAATAAAAGAGAATCAGAAGTTAGTACTATTCTCTCTGATTCTCTCCATAGACAAAACTTAAACAGTGTGTGGAGGGTCTTCTTCGGGGAGATCCCTTGCTTCCTCGATATTAGTAGTATCGGCTCGATGAACAACATAACCGCCGCCCATCCCTTCATTAATCATACGGTCAATATCTAGATAGGCAGCTTCTTTCCCTTCGTATAGCAAATCTTTTTTCTTCATTAATATCCCTCCTCTGATTAGGATGGATAGATTCAACGGCAAATATTCTCTCTATTTTGTTCAGTCTTTAATCATTGTATGGGAAAGCTGATAAAAAAGATTAATCAGCTGCCTGCAGCGTTTTGTTTCAATTTCTTCTTCATCAAACAGCATTGGTTTGCTGTTGATTTCAAATATATAATAATTTCCATCTTTATCTACACAGGCATCTATCGAAAATTCTCCAAAAAACCCAAAGTGCTCCGATAAAACAGGTCCGCAATTTTCCACTAATAAGTGAATAAAGTCATCATGTTCTGCAGTTTGAACGAGATCATAGGAAAGCAGTTGACCGCCATTTGGTATATGAGTAGTAATTTCTTGGGAAACAGACTGTCTTATTCCTACACCTGTTAACGTATACTTATCATGATTATAGGTGATGAGAATGCGGAAATCATAGCGATGATCATGAAATAGAGCGGCATCAATCGTTTGTTGAGCAATAAAAATCGTGTTTTTTTGTGATTGCTCGAAACTTTGCCAAAATGAATCGAAGGATGGAAAAGTGGATGTCGTAAACGAACTGTTGCATATGATGGAAGAATCTTCATTAAAATAAATATTAAAAATATTTTTTCCTTTATATCCTTGTACTGCTTTAATATATATATTTTTATGTTTAAGTAGGAAGGTGCCTAATTCCTTTTTTTGTGTGATTAAGATTGTTTCTGGTAAGAATTTTTTTAATACTTTATCCATTTTTAAAACTTGGTACAGATCAAACTTATTAATAAAGGAAGGGTTAAAATAGGGAATCGAATTATTGGAAAAAATAGCGATAGCACGATGAAAAGACGAATCTTTTTCTGTTTTTCGAAATGGAATTCTATTATATACGATATGTGGAAGCGGACTTTTTACATATATCCAGCGATTTTCATCATGGACGTATGCAAAGCCGCTTATACCGTTTTCTTCGACATCTTCGGGAGCAAAGACAACGATGATTCCACCTAAAGCTCGCAACTCTGTTTGCAGCCTAATAAATAGTGGACCATTGCCGACTAGTTTCTTCTTATTATTATAGGAAGTGAGAATTCCAACAATCGGCCCAGCGTTTTTTTCTGTTTCCACAATAGGAAACGGGTAATGATGATTTTCAACTGTTTTAATGGCAGCAAGCTTTATCTTATTGCTTCCGATTGTTCTATCTTCTTTGTTTACTATACTCCAACACCTTTTTTTGGAGTCATAATAAACATTCATCGGTACATATCCTCAGGTTTTTTTATACTTTTTTCCATCAGGAAAATGGCGTATTCTAAAGAAAGTCTTCTTGTTAATACATCATATTTTTTTAAGGAAGGGTCTTTAAAAATACTTCTCCCTGGTTTAGAGTTTGCTTCAAATAGCCATACTTTTCCTTTTCGGTCGATTCCAATATCAAAACCAATTTCTCCAATAATTCCTTCTAATTGTTTTTCCAACGCGGCGCTTATCTTTAAGGAAGCAGCGCTTAATTTATTTTGTAGTTCCTTTGTTTCAATATCTATTTCTTCTAATTCCTCTATACTTTTAATCATTCCGCCGTTATTAATATGTGTTGTAACGCTTCCTGATCCGGCAATTTTTGCGGAAATGGCAGTAACCTCCCATTGACCCAATCTATTTTTATTTGTATGAATACGAAAATCAATTGGCTTTTTATCAGATCGAATTAAATAAATTCCTTGTTGAATAATAAAATTGGTGATGTTTTTGTTGCGAAAAGTGTGATTGATCAATTTTTCAAGGGATTCAAATTTTTGCAGACGATTTTGTCCAGTGCTATCTTGAAAACGGACAAAATAATAATTTTCTTTTTTATCATAAATTACTTGATAAATGCCTTTACCTAAACTGCCATTTTTCGGTTTTATATAAACATGCCCAAAGCTGCTGAGCATTCTTTCTACAGTGGAAAACGAGGTGAACAGGTGCGTTTCAGGTAAATAATCAGCAATGCTGTTTTCTTGCAGCAAGCGTTCATAAATATCTAGCTTATTAAAAAATCCAGGATTATACCAAGGGATTAAATAGTCCTTTTGCAACCGGTTTTTCGCCATTTTTATCCGTGCTTGTTTTTCACTTTTACGATTTGGAATCCGATCATACACGATGTTTGGGAAAGGCACTTCTATTGTCTTCCAACCGCCATCGCTATAAAATAAACCATTAATGGTAGAATTATCCCAATTAATATGCTGTTCGCCAAATAAAAAGGCAATCACGCCAACTGTTTTTTGAACAGACAACAGCTTAGAGAAGATAAGTGTCCGATCACCAATGGGTCTTACTTTAATGGGAGAAAAACCAGAAGTGAAAATGCCGATTAACGGACCAATATAAAGGGTATCATGATCAAAAAAAAGATGAACAGCAGAAGATTCTACAGGAATGTGAAGTGCTTGTGCAAGGTCTTGACTAATGCTGATGATATTTTTAGATTGTTTTTTTACGATGCTATCCATTTTTATGGAGCCAAATGATATTTTTTGTAAAGGAAGTGCTATTTCACTTTCATTTGGGATAAAAATCGTGTTGCGTTCCTGTGAAATAATCTCAATCGGATACTGTTTTTGCATTCATTTTTCCTCCTTTTTCAGCAAGTATAGATGCTGCATAAAGTGTGGGAGCTTTATATAATTGTTCTTCTAAATGAGGATAAGCGTTTAAGATAACTTTCCTTCCTGGTTTAGAATTAACATCAAGAATCCATAATGAGCCATTTGCTGTTACACCGATATCCACTCCAAGTTCAAACAGAGAAGGAAATGATTTTTCTAAAACAGGAGGAATAGTGGAAAGGATATCATTCACCTCATTTTCTAAAAAGTTTTTCATACGAAAGGAAGTGTGTTTTAACCAATCACGAAAGGGGATAACATCAGCTCCAGCACTTAAGTTGGAAATGATTCGGTTAGGCTCCCCTAAACGAATTCCTTTTTCGACTATTTCCCATTTTCCAGAAGGTTTTTTTTGTAAGAGGGAACGAATGTCAAATGGCTGCTTGCTTTGATTATATAAAGGTAAATATGCTTGGCTTAAATAAGCGTTTTTCGCTAATAAACCGTTTAACCAGGCAATAAATTTTTCGGAATCAGAAAAGCTATGTTCTACCTGTTTGTTTTTTTTGTCTGTTTTTACAAAAATTTCTTTGTTTCTCTTTTGGATAAAATAAATGCCATTACCTTGTGAACCGTTAATTGGTTTGATGATGACAGGTTGAGCAGTAGATAATTCAGCAAGTAATTGTTCAGCATTGCGCAGCGTTTTTGTTCTCGGAATGTATGCTTTTAATCTTGATTCTTTTAAAACATCATAAAGGGTTAATTTATTCGGCAACCCATTGCCAATAAACTTAATATCTTCTCTGTTTTTTAACCAGGAGACGATATTTTTGCATTGATGAGAATGGCTGCTCTCATGATAGAAACAACGGTCATAAAGAATGGTAGGAATAGGGAATTCTCCTGTAACCCAAGTGTTGTTTTCATGGTTATACATACGACCCTTTACCTTTTCTGTAAAAGGATCAAAAGTGGATGGAACAAAATGAAAAATTTGAAAGGCAGATGGATCACAATAATTAGCAATTCCATTTATATAACTAGATTCACTGTCAAGGGAAAGCGTCATAATACCGAAACGATTCATTTTATCTATCTCCTTTGTCATTAAAAGATTAGAACATTTTTTTCGGGAAGAACAAGGCGGTTCCGCTTTTCTTTGTCTAGCTCCAGCACCTAGCCCCTGTGAAAGATAACCTCTTGTCTCTAAAAGTAAAAAACACTTTTTGAGCCAAGTGAACATTTTTCTTCAGGGCTGAACAATGCGCTTGCGCTTTTCTAATTTGGAAAAGAAAGTCTTATAAAATATTCTAATAGGGCTTTTGTAGAAGGTCTTACTTTAGTAGAAGGTTCGTCAAGACTTTTAGAAGGTTTGGAGTTTGCTTCAATAATCCATAACGCTCCATTTGTATCGACTCCTATGTCAATTCCCATTTCTCCTAAATAACCATCCGTATTTTCACTAATAATTTCTGCCACGTCTGCAGCTAATTTTTTTAATTCTATTAATAACGCTTGAGCGTGTTCTTTTCCGAACAATAGAGGTAAAACAGTTTTCGCCTGCAGAAGTTCTGCTCCTTGTGCTAAATTTGCGACAAATGCATCATTGTTTGCGGCACGTGCGACAATGGAAGTTGCTTTCCAATGATTATCATAATTTTTATGACAAAGCACACGGAAATCTAAGGAACGCCGCTGGAATGGCTGAAAATCTATCCCTTCTTGAATAAGATAGATTTTATCTTTCGTAAAACGTTGAATCCATTTCCAAAGTTCTTCCGTAGAAAAAAAGAAGTGTTTTTTGCCTTTCTGTTTTCCAGACGAGGCAGTAGCACAATACTTATTGTCTATTGTAGTTAGATGGATGATGTTGCGTCCTTGACTGCCATGTACTGGCTTAATATAAATGGAAGTGTAGCTTTTAACCATCATTTCTACTGCTTCTTTTGATAGTCTTTTTGTTTCTGGTAAATGCTTTTGAATACGAGCATCTTTTTCCAAAAGAAGATGTGTATCGTATTTAGAAAAAAACTGTGAGTTAAATAATGGGATTGCTTTTTCTCCTAATGATTTCTTCAAGTGTTGAAAATGGACACTGGCATCTAGTTTCCTGGAATGAAGACGATTATAAACAACAGTTGGATATGGTAAAGTAGTCTTTTCCCATTTATTGTGCTGATAAGAGTAGCCTGTTATAGAATCAGTATAAAAATCCTGTAATCCACAAACGTATATAAGGCCGCCAATATCTGAAATTTCATTTTTTAATTCTTCACAAAGCTGACGAAGAGAACGAAAATCGGGAGTAATATCATTGTTTTCTTTTATCTCGGTTAGAATAGCAACAATGGGACCTAAAAATATTGTTTCTGTCTGCCTGAAAAATTGGGCAAGAAAATATAAGTTTTGTTCAGGCAATTTAAGTTGTTCCATTACATCTTTACTAAAGAAAACCGTTTGCTTTTCATGCCGATGTTCTTGTACGACAACAGTTACAGTCGTTATTCCAATCTGAATAAACACCTTTTTATTTTCGTTAATTCCCCAGTAATGAAGCAAAGAAGGACTCATTGTAATAGTGAATCCTGAAAGAGAGGAATCCTCTTTAATGGAAAGCTGCAAAAAATGATTGGCCATGATAATTCCTCATTTTTAATAAAGACTATTTTCTCAAAGTTTGTTGTTATTTACGTAAAAAAAATGGGAGAAGAAGTACTCAGCAGACTGAATACACGTAGACTCCTGTGGGAATGCGAGAAAGACGAGACCCCACAGGAGCGAATGCGACGAGGAGGCTCGACGTTCGCTAAACGGACGAAGTGTATTCAGGCTGCGAATCTCAAAGCAACAATCTATACGAAAACAGCCTTAATAAATAATAGATGCAAATCTAGGCGAATGCTGATACGGTATCCTATGAAAAAAATGAAAAATGGTGATTACGATCCTACATACCAGAAAAATATGCAAATGAAAGTTTTCAACTGGGTTTACCATCAAGGTAATAAGCATAAATTTTCTGAAGTTAAATAGATGTCTAGCTCCAGCGCCTAGCCCCTGTGAAAGATAACCTCATGCCTCTAAAAGTAAAAAAACACTTTTCGAGTCATGAGAACATTTTTCTTCGGTGCTGAACAAGGCGCTTCCGCTTTTCTTATTAGCCTTCATTCTGGCAATATGACGGATAGTTTGTTATAGTGGAGGCAATTGCAAAAAAAGGAGTGGTTAAAATGACGATTAATTTACATGATTCTGCTTATTCACTTGAAAAGGCCATCCGTCAAAGTAATGAATATAATAATTTGAAGAAAATGTATGATGAAGTGAACGGAGATCCATCTGCTAAAGCAATGTTTGATAACTTCCGCAACATTCAACTGCAATTACAGCAAAAACAAATGACAGGTCAAGAAATTACACAAGAAGAAGTAGAACAAGCTCAAAAAACAGTAGCACTAGTACAACAACATGAAAAAATTGCAAAGCTGATGGAAGCAGAGCAACGTATGAGCATGATAATCGGTGAATTAAACCAGATTATTATGAAACCATTAGAAGAATTATATGGTCCAGCTCAATAAGAAAAGAGAGTGAATCCTTTAGGTGGTTCGCTCTTTTTGTTATGGAGAATGAGCGAGGCTTGAAGAAAATAAACGAAAGAAAAGGAGGAGTTTTGTCTAAGATAGTCGTGATAAAAAAGCGAAAAATTCCTTCGTAGTACAATAAAGTAACCCGCTCCTAAAAAGGAACGGGCAGTGTTTTAGCCATATTTATTAGAATTTACTTCCACCAAGTTGCTGTTCAGCCATTTGAACTAACCTTTTTGTAATTTCTCCCCCAACAGATCCGTTAGCGCGAGAAGTAGTTTCAGCTCCTAGGCTTACTCCAAACTCAGTTGCAATTTCATATTTCATTTGATCTAATGCTTGAGATACTCCTGGTACTACAAGTTGATTACTAGTTGCCATGATGAATGTTTCCTCCTTGAAGTGTGTTTTTGTGTTACATTTATTAGTTTAAAAAAATTGTCACATTTTATGCGTATATTTTTTTATAAAAATATTTCCAATTTAATCTCAAGGGTTTTTACCAAAAGGCTGTGTTAAAGCTAATTGTTGATTTTGATACTTAGTTGATTGGAGCGGAAAGCGGGCGATAAGCTTCGGAAATCTCCTTTTAACAGAGCTTATTTTCAGGGGAGACACCCATGCAACAAAATTTGCACCATGGTGCATGGAACGAACAGTCTCCACATTTATAGCGCAGAGCAGTGTGAATACACGAAGACTCCTGCGGGAAAGCGAGACAGACGAGACCCTGCAGGAGCGTAGCGACGAAGCGGCTCGGCGCTCGCCCGCGGAAAGCGTAGTGTATTCACGCTGCGGAACTTTTTTCAGGGTAGCCTACCGAAAAGGAAGTTGCCATTATTTATTAGCTAGGTTCTATTATGCTTGTTTTAGACATACATGATATATAAAGAAAATACAACCTAGAAACGGGGGATAAATATATGATTTATCGCTTATTAGCTTTAAATATTGATGGTACTCTCCTTCAATCAAATGGCCGTTTAAACAAATCAACAAAAGATGCAATTGAATATGTGCAGCAAAAAGGGATTTATGTGACATTAGTTACATCGAGAAGTTTCCCGTCTGCAAAAAAAGTCGCAAAAGCATTAAAACTAAATAATCATATTGTGACCCATCAAGGCGCACTTATTGCTACTAACTTAGAAAAACCGATTTATGTAAAAAGAATTGCAGATGATCTTGCTTATGAAATTGTTCGCTTCTTAGAAGGGTTTATGTGTCAAATTCGATTAGTGCATGAGAAATTTTCTCTAGCTAATAAGTCAAAGTTGAATCATAATATGTTAGCAAAAACGGTGCTGTCATCTGGAGACCCTGTCTTTTATTCTCATCAATTCGTTGATGTGCTTAGCGATGTTTTATTAGAAGAACCAGTTAGTCCCCCAAAAATTGAAGTGTATTTTGAAGATAAAAAAGACTGTACAGATGCAAAAGTGGTGTTGGAAAAAATGTTTGATGATATTAATATTGTCCAGATGAATGAATGGCGTTTGGAAATATTGCCGGCAGCCGTTTCTAAATTAAACGGTTTATTATACCTTGGAGAACAACTCGGTATAAAAAGCAGAGAAATGGTAGTCATTGGAGACAGCATGGATGATTTAGAAATGATTAAAGCGGCAGGTCTTGGCGTTGCAATGGGCAATGCATCAAATGAGTTAAAAAGGGCAGCAAATTGGGTAACAAGATCGAATAATCAACATGGTGTAGCCTATATGGTAAAAGAACATTTCCGCAAACAGCAGCCAATTGAATTTCTTCGTAAAATGAATATTATAAAGTAAGCAGATAGTTTGAAATCCTTAGTTTTGTAAAACTGAGGATTTTTTTTAAAACATAAAGTATAATGAAGATTTAATGACTCCAAAATAATAAAAGGTGAATATAAAATGAAGGTAATTTTAATAAGTGGTTTAACAGATGAGCGTTTAATTAGACCGTTAGAACATATAGGAAACTTATTTTTTGAAGATACAAAAGTGACTTTTAATAAAGAAGAAGAAGCTGAGATTCAAATCGAATTTATTGTAAGCTCTTCTGACTCCTTGTATACAATTAGTGGGCAAGCAATAAACCATAAAGGAACCAGCTCTTTTAAGAGTACAAAAAATACACAGCAGCTGACAGAGAAAGAACGTTTTAAGCAAGAAAAAAATGCAATCTCTCAAGTGTATTTAAAGGTGCTGCAAGAATATACAGGAATGGTGCAGAAATGGGGAATTCTAACTGGAATTCGCCCTACCAAATTATTGCATCGTCATATACAGAACGATGTTCCAATGGATGTGGCACATCAGTTATTAAAAGAAGAATATTTAATGTCCGATGAAAAAATAACGTTAATGCAAAAAATTATTGATCGTCAATTGGCGGTTATTCCAGATTTATACGACTTAAAAAAAGAAGTAAGCATTTATATCGGCATTCCTTTTTGCCCAACTAAATGTGCGTATTGTACATTTCCCGCTTATGCGATTAATGGTAGACAAGGTTCCGTTACCTCTTTTTTAGGGGGACTTCATTATGAAATGCAAAAAATAGGTGAATGGCTAAAAGAAAAAAATATCGCTATTACAACCGTTTATTATGGCGGAGGAACACCAACAAGTATAACAGCGGAAGAAATGGATATGTTGTATGAACAAATGCATGCATCTTTTCCACACGTAGAAAATATTCGCGAGATAACGGTTGAAGCAGGACGGCCGGATACAATTACCCCGGAAAAACTCGCTGTTTTAAACAAATATAAGATTGATCGCATAAGCATTAATCCACAGTCTTATACGCAAGAAACGCTAAAAGCAATTGGCAGACATCATACGGTAGAAGAGACGATCGATAAATATTATTTAGCGCGAGAGCATGGAATGAATAATATTAATATGGATTTAATTATCGGTCTGCCAGGAGAAGGGATTAAGGAGTTTCAGCACACATTAGACAAAACAGAAGAACTGATGCCAGAATCATTAACGGTTCATACGTTATCGTTTAAACGTGCTTCTGAAATGACACGAAATAAAGCAAAGTACAAAGTGGCAGAAAGAAGCGAAATCGAACAGATGATGAAAATGGCAGAAGATTGGACAGAACAATTCGACTATGTTCCGTATTATTTATATCGCCAAAAAAATATTTTAGGAAATTTAGAAAATGTCGGCTACTCAAAACGCAATCAAGAAAGTATTTACAATATTATGATGATGGAAGAATTGCAAACAGTCATCGGCATTGGCTGTGGAGCTTCCAGCAAATTTATTCACCCTGTAACAGGGAAAATCACACAGTTTTCCAATCCAAAAGATCCAAAAACATACAATGATAGCTTTAAAGAATATACAGACAGAAAAATTAACTTGTTAAATGAACATTTTTTTATGGAAGAAGTAAACTAAATTGTAGACAAAGTATAATTGATTATGATGACAGCCCTTGATATAGCAATTGAGTAAAGTTTGGTCAAAAATAGCCCACAAATCCTTATAATAAGGGATATAAAGGGAATCCATTTTGAAAAAAGATTGATCAAAATGGATTCCTTTCTTTTTATAGATATTCCATTTATTAAAAGGTTTTTATGATATTTCAATTAACGTTCATGATTTAAATATATTGACTTGACAATTGATGTAAGAAAATTACAGAGTATTGATCAATAGGTTTGCATCTTGGAAAATAACTAGATATGATTTAATTATCAAAAATATAAGAAAGGATGAAGCAAAATAGAAAACCAGCAACAATGGGACTATAGATAGAAAAAACTTGGAGGAGTGATCGGTAATGTCAAATATATTGTTTATTAATTTTCCAGCAGAAGGGCATGTGAACCCTACTCTCGGCATTGTAAAAGCATTTGCTGAACGAGGAGACAATGTACACTATATTACTACTGAAAAATTTAAGGAAAGACTTGAAGGTGTTGGAGCGAAAGTTCATCTTCATCCAGATCTACTTAGAAAAACCTCCATTAACGCTTCCACTCTTTCAGGGGTGCAAACATTTTTGAACATTCATATTCAAACTTCCTTAGACACACTAGAAATCACGAAACAATTATCAGAAAGCATTCAGTTTGATTTTATTTTTTATGATAGATTTGGAGCGGGTAAATTAGTGCGAGATTATTTAAATGTTCCGGGTATATCTTCATCTCCTTCATTTTTAGTGCCAAATGAATTTTTCAAAAAGCATCCTTTTCATCCAGATTCCGAAACTCCATTCCATCCTGATCAACATGCTGAAAAATTATTGGATCAAATCCAAAAAAGGTTCGGTGTTTCACCAGAGAACATGCTTCAATTCATGAATAATGATGGGGAATTAACGATTGTATACACAAGTAGATATTTTCAGCCTAACAACGAACTTTTCGGTGATAACTATATTTTTATAGGGCCAAGCTTTCCAAAGAGAATGGAAACGAATCAATTCCCTCTTGAAGAGTTAAAAGATAAAAAAGTACTTTATATTTCAATGGGAACGATTCTAGATCAAGTGGAAGAATTTTTTAACATTTGCATCGATGCCTTTTCGGATTTCCAAGGAAAGGTTGTCATAGCAGCTGGAGAAAGGGCTGATTTCTCTAAAATCAAAAAAGCACCTGACAACTTTATTATTTCTTCCTATGTCCCTCAATTAGAAGTGTTAAGTGAATCAGACGTTTTTATTACACATGGCGGAATGAATAGTGTCAATGAAGGCATCCATTATAATGTCCCTCTAGTTGTAATACCTCACGACAAAGATCAGCCAATGGTAGCTCAGCGATTAACAGAGCTTAGTGCTGGTTACAGACTATCAAAAGATAATATTCAGGTTCAGTCTTTGAAAGATGCAGTAAATGAAGTTCTATTAAAAAATGAATATAAAGAAGGAATCAAAAAAATTAATGATAGTTTCCATGATTGTGGAGGGGTAGAACTAGCACTCAAAGAAATTGATTCTTTTTTAGGAAGTAAAAGAAGTTAAATTTCATATCAAAAGTATTCATAAGGAAGACAAGAAGTGTTAAGGTTCCTCCCTAAAGGAAGTACTCTCACATTCGGAAAATCTGAAAGTAATACCGTTTTATTTGAGTAGAAAATTACTAGCGGATCATAAATATAGTCAAGAATCCTTTCATTTTATATGATTTCACTTAACTTACTTGAGCAATAAAGAAAATAACGATCTGTTTAATTGTGTGCCAGCTCATGTTATAATGAAAAACTTAGGATAATTACGACTTTTGCTCATAATTGAACGGATGCCAAGAGAAGCCTCCGCCTAGCGATAAAATATGGAGGTGTAAGAGAATGAATAAACGATGGACAATAGGTAAAATTAAAGAATTTGTTGAGAACAATTCGGAAAGTAAGTTGCTAACGACGGAATATCACGGTTTTTCTCAAAAGTTACTTTTTAAATGTGCATGTGGTAGCAGTTTTGAAAGAACATTTACGAAATTTAAAAATAATCACCAACGTAAATGTGACGTGTGCCAACCGCCAAAAGCGTCACGCTAAACGTATAGCGAATAAACGAAGTGCCGATTTCTAATTTAATAGAAGTTGGTGCTATTTTTATTTTATTCAGTAAATTTCTTTCATTAATCGTCTATTATTCTCCTATTTCTTCATTAATCTAATAATTATAACTCAAACTTCGCAGTTATAAATTCCTCTTCATGTATTGCTATAACTTGGTTTAGGGCAATTAAAAAAGGGTGATTGATTAGTCTTCTAGGGTGTTTTTTTGCAAACATTATTCCTTACAAATAGGGGCTTGCTTTCCGTTTCAGGATGCTCGCTTTCCGTGGGGCGTGCGATGAGCCTCCTCGGCGCTTGCGCCTGCGGGGTCTCATCTAACCCGCTAATCCCACAGGAGTCTCGCACCTTCCACTCCAATCAAGCCGTTTGATCAATTAGTTGCTGTCGCTGAACTGGTGAAAACACCCACCTTATAGAAATAGACTCAAGCGGCACATTTTGGTAGAACAACGTTGAATAATAACATGAAAAAAATCAACGCTACTATTGTTTAGCAATAATACCTTGTAATAAAATTCGAAAACAAGAACTTATTTTAAAACAAGTTGCTTGTAACGGAGGGTGCGAAGACTCCTGCGGGAAATGTGGGAAGGCTGAGACCCCGCAAGGCAAAGCCGAGGAGGCTCAGCTCCCACCCCGCGGAAAGCGAAGCAACCCGTAGTGGAAAGCAACCTCAACAATAAAAACCAAGCCTTACTTTTTATTGTTCTAAACCAAGTCCTATCAAGATTTGCAAACGAATTTGAAGGTGCGAAGTTTGAGTTAGAAATATAAATAATCATATTTCTATACTGCAACTCTAACATATAATAAGACTTATTGTGGATTTATTCCCATTTTTTATGATTAAATAATCTATCCGGCAATAAGGAAAACTGCGTGATGGGAGTAGAAAACATCTTTTTCGCAATAGTTTCCAAAACCTTGAAACCTTTTCTATGTTTTTTCGTAAAAAAAGAGTGAGGAGGAGAGCGGCATGACGTTGGAATTAAAAAATGTTTCGAAAAAATTTGGGTCTTTTCTTGCTGTTGACAACTTATCTCTTTCCATCCCTGAAAAAGAGATGTTTGGATTTTTAGGTGGAAACGGGGCAGGAAAGACGACTACCTTTCGTATGATTCTTGGGATTTTAGGAAACAGTGAAGGGGAAATTACATGGAACAATAAAAAGATTGATTATGAAACAAGTCCTTATATCGGATATCTTCCGGAAGAAAGAGGATTGTATCCAAAACTGAAAGTAAAAGATCAGCTTGTCTACTTAGCAAGGTTAAGAGGTATGGACAAGAAGAAAGCATTGCAAGAGCTGGAATATTGGCTTAACCGCTTTAAAGTTCCCGATTATTTGAATAAAAAGGTAGAGGAGCTTTCAAAAGGGAATCAGCAAAAGATTCAGTTTATTAGTGCTGTGTTGCATAAGCCGCAGTTGTTAATTCTCGATGAGCCTTTCAGCGGTCTTGATCCTGTAAATGTAGAGCAGTTAAAAAGTGCGGTTATCGATTTAAAAAATGCTGGGACCACGATCGTGTTTTCGAGTCACCGCATGGAGCATGTGGAAGAAATGTGTGAACATCTTTGTATTATGCATAAAGGAAAACCGGTAGTACATGGCTCCTTAAAAGAAGTAAAAAGAAGCTTTGGAAAAAAGAATGTAACGATACATGCTGATTTTGACCTTGCTTTTTTAGCTGACTATCCTGGCGTCGTTAAATTAAAACAAACAACAGAAGGTGTCTCTTTGCAAATAGAAGGAGAGGAAATTGCAGAGAAGATTTTGAAGGATATCGTTAATAAAGGATTTATTCGAAAGTTTGCACTAGAAGAGCCGTCGCTTAATGATATTTTTATTGAAAAGGTAGGTGCTTCTCTTGAATAACTTTTGGACGATTCTATTTCATACGTATGCAACAAAGCTGAAAACAAAGTCCTTTATTATTACAACTGCGATCACCCTTGTGCTTATTGTAGCATTATCGAATATGCAAACGATTATCAAAACCTTTGACGGAGAAGATAGCACAAAAGTTGCAGTCATTGATCAGACAAATGAATTATTTTCACAGGTTAAACAAGCATCAAAAGCATCAAACAGTGATATGGAGCTCGTAAAATATAAAAATAGTGTAGAGAACGGGAAAAAAGCAGTCGAAAATGAAAAATATGAAGGATTATTAGTAATCGATTATAATAAGGAAAAGCTTCCAACTGCTACTTATTATTCAATGAATATTGCTGATTCTTCGGTCTCAGATGATTTGATGACGAATATTCAAGCAGTGAAAGGAAATTTAGCAGCAGCACAATTGAATTTGACTAGTGAACAGCTTGCAAAATTAAATGAACCTGTGTCATTTGATCAAGTAGCACTTGAACAAGATGCAAAAACAGCAGAAGAATTAAATCAAGCACGTGGACTTGTTTATGTATTATTATTCCTTATTTATTTTGCGGTTATTATGTATGCTAATATGATTGCGATGGAAGTAGCAACAGAAAAATCTTCCCGTGTGATGGAAATTTTGATCTCTAGTGTTTCTCCTATTAAACATATGTTTGCCAAAATACTTGGAGTAGGTCTTTTAAGTTTAACCCAGCTAGTACTATTACTTTCTGTCGGCTATTATTTTATGACAAATAATAAAGCTTTAAACTCGATGGGCGGTTTTTTTGGTTTTAGTGATGTACCGGTTTCAACCATTATTTATGCAGCAGTCTTTTTTATTCTCGGCTACTTTTTATATGCTACATTGGCAGCGCTTCTTGGTTCGCTTGTCAGCAGAATAGAAGATGTGCAGCAAATGATTACACCGATGACCTTGTTAGTTGTTGCCGGTTTTATGATTGCGATGTTTGGATTAAATGCTCCTGATACGGCATTTGTAACGGTTACTTCTTATATTCCATTTTTTACACCAATGCTCATGTTTATGAGGGTTGGCATGTTAAACTTGCCAGTATGGGAACCAATTTTAGGCATGGTAATATTAATAGTTTCCATTATTATTCTTGCTGTATTTGGGGCAAGAGTGTACAAAGGCGGCGTCTTAATGTATGGAAAATCAAATTCCTATAAAGATATTAAAAAGGCACTTCAGCTTACAAAAAAAGAGTAATAAATCGGGCCACAAAAGCACTTTTCTCTATCGGGAAAGTGCTTTTTTTATGGAAAAGGGTCGGAACTCGGCCTATTTTTAACCGTATGGTTACAAATAGGGTGCTTAGTATTAGTAAGTAGGATGGTTTAGCTCCGCTCCGCCGTCTTCATTGTGAGGGAGACGGCAATTATTTATCTTGTATTCTATACAGGAGGGAAGGGGAGATTCATGTTAGTTTTCGTATGATAGGGGTAACTATGAATAGATATGATATATTATTCGTTTTTATTAATTCACATTTTCATTTGTTTTAGAATAAGTTCTTAGTCCTTCCATCCAGTACCCCTATAATAGTCAAATGACCACATTAAACCACCTTGTACTTTCATAACTATTGGCAAATGATAAGCTTAATATTAATAATATATTCTAACGGGTTGACCATTAGTTTTATTCCATATTTGCTTCACGCAGTTGGTCTTAAAATCAAAATAATTTATATGTGTTAAAATTTGGTCACTTTGTTTTCCATTAGTATCAGAGATGAAATAAAAACCTCTATTATCCTTACTCATTATAGGCTGTCTAATGTCTGTATAATTTTCCGTATCTTCCATTAGTATTTTTGTCTTCTTATCATCTAAATTAAAGGAAACGATTTTTGATGGTTGATTATCTTTAAGTCCATCCTTATAATTTATTAAAAGTACTTTTCCGTTCTCAGATAGCGTAGCACTTCTAACGATTTTTTTTAACACCAACACTTCTTTTTTATATTCTCCTTTATTGGTGTATAAAGAAAAATGGAAGTGAGGTGGAGTGAAAGAAGAATTATTTTTATTAGCTTTATCTATATTTTCAAACTCCTCTTTTATTGATTTGGTTACAACTAACAACTCTTTTGTTTTAGAATTATAATCAAATGCAATTACAGAAGACTCATTATCTTTAGGATTTATAATTTTATATTGAGCATTCTTAATATCATATACGGCAATTTTAAAATTTCGATCATCTTTATTAACTAAAGCTCTCATATAAATAACCTGTTCTGAAGGGTTTAGTACGAGTAAATCTACATAACTCAAATCCTTAGTTAGCTGCTTTATTTTATTATTATTATTTTCTTTAAACAATTGAAATGATTCATTATACTTACTAGCAAAATATACGTTCTGTGTCTTTGGAGAATATGAGGAAGTTGGATATTCTTCTAATTGTTTCATAAAAATTAAACGTTCTTTTTTTGTATTCACGTTAAATTCATATAAGTAATGATTAATGTTATCAATGTAGTCTATATATAAAATATCTTTATTTTTTCGTGTCATGCTTGAGTTGGTTTCTGTATCTCTAGCTTTACATCCAAGAAGTAAAAAAGTACATAAAGACAATAAAATAAAACTTCTTATATTTTTCATTAGTGACACCTCCAGTAAAGTCCCCTACCTTCAAATTATATTATGATGATAGGGGATAAGTTTATAGTCTAGTAACTTATTTTTCCATTACTAATCCAACCACCGCCACTACTATCAATGACACCGCCAAGATCATATTTATAAGCATCTCTCTGTACATCTAAAATAATAGGATCTTTGAAATTCCCATAGTCCCATTTATAAAGCGTAACAGTCTTTCTTTTGGTTACATTAGTAGTTTCAATTGGGGTTCCTCTTAAAATTCTTTTTCTATATTGATAACTTACAGCACAGTCATATCTAGTTAATTTTTTTTCATCCGCTCCTATTTTACCTACACCATCATAAAAAGTAATTTTTCCAGTTTTTACAGTTGCGTTTGATTCTATAACTGTAATAGAACCTAGAAAACAAGTTAGCACAAAAGGAAGTATGGTTATTTTTTTAAAATTAGCCATTTTTTCACTTCCTTTAGTATTTATGTAAGACGAGAAGCTCATTTTTCCTACCCTCCTTCTAGAATATTTATTACACTATATAAATTAAGCAAATAGATTATTACTCTAATTCAGCATCTAATATTAAAATAAAACTGCTATATATTCCCTTTTGATTTAAAATAACTTAGTCCAAGCAGAACCTTATCAGTTAAATTGCATTTGATTCGACTATTGTGCTCTTTACACTGACCGATGTAAAATCAACATCAAAGTATGGACAAGAATCTTAACTTTCTCATCCATCCATTTTTAATGTACTTCATTTGATACTGCCATGAGAATCAGTCCTTTCCTTTTTATTCATTTTGTATGTTTAATATCCAACATTCATTGAACAAATATTAAGCAGGGGGCATTTTACATTAAAATAAAAAGTCAGTTCGTATATAGGAGCTGCTATTATTTCTTATTAATATTTTTCAGATATTCAGTAAAAGCATTGTTTTCTTCATGAGGATATCTGGTAGATATGGGGAACCTCCCTGTTATTGTATGAGAAAATGATATCATTAGAAATATACTAGTATAAATTTAACAGCTGGTTTAAAAGAGTATTAATACTTGTTTAATATTGATGTGTTTAATCTTCTATATAACTACGTAGATTATCATGTTTATAAATATCGAACTAATAAAGGGAAAGGAGAAAAAGTAATATGGTGCTACTGTCAAAAGGAGATACAGTTGGTTTAATTGCTTGTTCTAATGGGAGGCCAATCGAAGCGAAAACGCAAATGGATGCGATTGAAACAAAGTTAAAACAATTAGGGTTGCAAGTAAAATTTGCCGACACTATTTATTGTGTAGATGGAACCCCATTTAGCGGCACTCCGAAGAAGCGGGGAGAGGAATTAATGAAATTATTTACTGATGATAAAGTAAAAACTATTTTTGATATATCTGGGGGAGATGCAGCTAATCAAGTATTGCCGTATTTAGATTTCAACCGCATTGCTGAAAGCCACAAACCTTTTGTTGGATTAAGTGATTTATCCGTGATTAATAATGTGATTGTAGCATGCAGCGCTATTCCAGCTTACCATTATCAGATCAGTAATCTAGTTCGTTCTGATCAGCAAAATCAGCTGCGTCTTTTTACGGATTTATTTTTCTCTGATAATAGTTGGAAGACATTTTCTTACACATGGCTCCGCGGCGAAAAAATGGAAGGGGAAATCATCGGAGGAAATACAAGATGTTTTTTGAAACTGGCAGGAACAAAGTATTTACCCGATCCTACGAATAGAATTTTATTTTTAGAAAGTTTAGGAGGAGGACCTGCCACGTTGATGTCACTATTTACACAATTGGATCAGCTGCAATTTTTTCAAAAATGCAGCGGGGTGCTTCTTGGAACATTTACGGAAATGGAAACAAAGGGGAGTACGCCAACAGCAGAAGAACTATTGCTAGAAGTGACGAAACCATATAATGTGCCAATAGCAAAAACGCCATTTTTAGGACATGGTCCAGATGCTCATTGTCTACCGCTGGGCGTAAAAATGACATTTAGTTAATAGGCTATGTTAAAGCTATTGTTGATATTGGCACTATGTTGATTGGAGTGGAAGGTGTGAGACTCCTGCGGGAAAAGCGAGTCAGAGGGAGACCCCACAGGCGCATAGCGCCGAGGAGGCTCCCGGACCGCCCGCGGAAAGCGAACGCCTGAAGCGAAAATCAACAGGCAAGTTTAACAGAGCCAATTAATAAGAAAATATAAGAACGTGCATTCGTTTTTTTGACGTGATAAAATAGAAGAAAAAGATGGAAGGAGAAGCAGAATGAAAGAGATTTCCTTTATTCATTGTGCAGATTTGCATTTAGATAGTCCAATGATAGGGCTTAGAGATTTACCTTCTTCTATTAAAAAAAGATTGCAAGAAAGCACCTTTGCGGCATTTACTAATCTAGTGGACAAAGCAATTGCTTTACAAGTAGATTTTATTATTATTGCAGGGGATATTTATGATGTGGAAGATAGAAGCATCAGAGCGCAAATCCGTTTTAAAAAAGAATTGGAACGCCTCCAAAAACAGGATATTGCTGTTTTTATTGTTCATGGAAACCACGATCACTTAAGTGGAAGCTGGGTACAAATAAAATGGCCTGATAATGTGCACATCTTCCCTTCGGACGTAACACAAATAGTGTATACAACAGGAACAACGACTGTTTCCTTATATGGGTTTAGTTATGAAACAAGACATATTTATGACCGGAAAATTGACTTGTATAAAAAAGAGAATAATGCAGATTTTCATATAGGGATACTGCACGGCAGCATCGAAGGCTCAACTGACCACAGTCCGTATGCTCCCTTCCATTTACATGATTTAACCTCTAAATTAATGGATTATTGGGCTCTTGGTCATATACATAAAAGAGAGGTTCTTCAACAATATCCTCCTATTGTTTATCCAGGCAATATTCAAGGCAGACATAAAAAAGAAACAGACGAAAAAGGCGCCTATTTTGTCCAGTTAAGCGAAGAAGGAACAGAATTGGAATTTTTCGCAACGGCAGATATTATTTGGAGAAAAATAGAAATTGATGCAGCAAAGGTACAATCATTTGATGAACTTTTAATATTATGCAAGCAAAAAATGGACGCAGAAAGAACAGCAAGCCATTCTAGTATTCTTTTTTTTGAAATCATTAATTTGAGCATTCATGAAACGGTTCTTCCTGCAGAATTACTAGAAATCCTGCAGGAGGAAGAAATAGAAGATCAACAGTTTGTGTGGGTTTCTTCACTGAAAATAATCGAAAACACGACTTGGATAAAAGACAATTTAATTAATGAATCAGATTTTTACAAAGAGCTTTTTACAGTAGCGGAGGATAAAATGGCCGTGGAAAAGGGCGTTGCTTCTCTTTATCACAATCCAGCTGCCCACCGTTTTTTGGAAGAGTTGACAGAAGAGGATAAAAAAAATTTGGCGGAAGAAGCAGAGCATTTGTTGATTCAATTACTTTATTCAGAATAGGTGGGAGGTGAAGAAGTAATGTTTATACGATCGATGACGATTTATGGCTACGGCAAGTTGGAAAATAAGTCATTTGCAATTGATGATTCCTTGCAAGTTTTTTTTGGTGAAAATGAAGCAGGAAAATCGACTATCATGAGTTTTATTCATAGCATCTTATTTGGTTTCCCGACAAAACAGCAAATAGAACTTAGATATGAACCGAAGCACCAGTATAAGTATGGAGGGAAAATGACGGTCTTTTTTCCTAAACATGGATTGGCCACCATTGAACGCGTAAAGGGAAAAGCGCAAGGAGATGTAACCGTTACGTTGGAAAATGGCAGAAGAGGACAGGAGGAATTGTTGGAAGAGCTGCTGAGGGGAGTAGATAAAGGGTTATTTCAGTCTATTTTTTCTTTTAATCTTCAAGGCTTGCAAAATATTCATCAATTAAAAAGTGAGGAACTTGGAAGGTTTTTGTTTTCAACAGGTATAGTTGGTTCTGATGCCTTATTAAAAGCAGAAAATGATTTACAGAAGGAATTAGATCAACGATTTAGGCCGAATGGGAAAAAACCGCAGCTTAATAAAAAATTAGTGTCTTTAAAAGAAAAGCATCGACAGTTAAAAATAGCAGAAAAAACGAATAGTCAATATGAACAGCTGCTTGAGCAAAGACAAAACATAGAAGAATCGTTAAAAGCAGCAGAGGAAACGAAAGAAGAGGTAGAAAAAGAGAAACGTCTTTTAGAAGAATGGATCAAAATAAAACCTATTGTGAATGAAAGCAACCAATTAAAAACACAATTAGAACGCTACAAAGAATCATCCTTTCCGTTGGATGGTTTAAAAAGATGGGAAAAAACAAAGGAACGAATTCTTGCGATTGAAAGCAGCATGCAGCATATTGATAACAAATTAAAAAAGATAGAAGAAGAACAGAAGGAATTGGCACCAGATTTTTGTTTGCTGGATAAAGAGGGAGAAATTGTCTATGCAATGGAAAAGCTCCCTGTAGCTGAGCAGTGGACGAGCCGGATAAACTCGCTGCTAAATCAGGCGAGTGCAATAGAAGCAGAGCTTCAAGTAATAGAAGAAAAACTGCATATCGTAAATAAAGATGAACTGATTAAAAGCAATACGAGTGTTTTTTTAAAGGAACAATGTGCTCATGCGAATGCAAAACAAAGGCGGTTAAAAGAGCAAAGGGAAGAGTTGGATCATCGTTTAAATGAAGAGCAAAAGTTGTTGGAAAAGCTTGAAAAAGACGCCCAAGAGCAAGAAAGAGTACTATTATCGAGCGACAAAAGAAAACAATTAGAAGAACAGGCTGATGCTGTCCATAAGTATTCCTTTTATAAAGAAAGAAGCGGCTTTCTTGAAAAAGAGCTAAGCGACATAAAAAAGCAATTAAAACAGAATCAAAAAAAGAGAAAAAATGAAATCGTGCAATGGAGCATTTTTACTCTTTTTTGGCTGATTACAGCAGTGTTAGGAGTTTGGAACGATAACAGCTTGTTTATGTTTGTTGGTTTAATAGCAAGCTTTATTGGAGGGGTGTTGCTGTTTCGCAGCAGGCAGCAATACAAAAGGGAATATTCCTTATTACTTAAAAAATTACAGGAAGTAAAAAAGGAATGGCAAACTGTTCAAAACATATTGGATAAAAAAGAAAACAGTAATCTATCTTACGTAATACAAACACTGAAAGAAGATGATGATAACCGCGAAAAATTGACGAGATATAAGGTGAAATTAGAGCAGCAAAACGAAAGTTATGAAAAAGTGCTTCGAGGTTTTGAAAAATGGGAGCAGGATATGAAAGAGCTTGAAGTACATTTAAAAAAGCTAGGAAAAGATATTGGCATTTCAGAAGACGTGGCCATGCATTTTATTGAGGATGCTTTTTTATTATTAGAACAATGGAAGAATAAAAGCAGAGAAAGAGATCGTATTCAAAAAGAAATAGCGGCAATAGAGACAGACAGGAAGGAAATAGAGCAAACGATTATTCAGCTGTATCAAGCTTTTTTTCCAAAAAAAGCAGACAGCATACAAAATATGTGCTTTCATTTGAAAGCGGCGATAAAAAACGAAAATGAAAAGAAAATTCGCTGGAATGAAAACGCTAGAAAACAAGCGGAATATAAGAGAGATATAGAAGGATACGAAGCAGAGTTATCGATCTACTTATCAGAAAAGGAGCAATTATTTCAGCTTGCAGAAGTAGATAATGAGGAAAGCTTTCGAGAACGGGCCAAATTAGACGAAGAGAAAAAACAATACATGGCCGAGCTTGCAGCAATACAGCTGCAATTAGACCGCTCCGCTTTCCAAAATGAAAAAATAGCTAAATATAGGACGATAGAAGAACCAGAAATGGAAGTAGAACAGAAGGACAAGCAAATCAAAGAAATGGCTGTAAAAAGCAAACAATGGATGGAAGAGTTGGCGAAATTAAACTTTGATATTGTACGGGTTGAAACGGGTGGTACATATACAGAGCTGCTGCATTCCTATAAACAATTAAAAGCAGAGTTTGAGGAAGAGGCAAAAGAGTGGGGAAAATATGCTGTTGCAAAACAGTTCCTTTCGCAAACCGTCGAGCAGTATAAAAACAAACAATTACCTAAAATGCTGCAAAAAGCAGAAGAGTACTTTACGTATTTAACAGAAGGAAAATATAAAAAGATTATTCCGAAAGAGGATGGTGCAGGCTTTCTAGTAGAAAGTAAGGATCAAATGCTCTTTGAAGCAAAAGAATTAAGCCAAGGGACAACAGAGCAGCTTTATGTTTCCATCAGACTGGCGCTTGCCAAAACATTTTACCGTAAATATCAGCTGCCAATTATTATCGATGACAGTTTTGTAAATTTTGATGAAAAAAGAACGAGCAGGGTTATTCAGCTTCTAAAATCTAATGCGGAAAATCAGCTGCTTTTTTTTACTTGTCATCCTCATATTGTGAAACATTTTCAAAAGGAAGAAGTTTTATATCTATCTGTTGCACAAGCAAAGTATGGCAGTTAAGAAATAGTAAATCATTTCATGTTATACTACTTTTGGTATGTCGGTTTCTTAACAAATGAAAAAATAGAAAAAATACCATATAAGGGAGCGGAGTTAATTGAGTAAAAAAGGAGTACTCCATTATGAGGTTGGAGAACAAATTGAGTTATTTTTATTAATAAAAAGTGCGACAAAAGGAATTGCAAGCAATGGCAAACCTTTTATGACACTTATTTTTCAAGATAAAAGCGGAGAGATAGAAGCAAAGCTTTGGGATGCAACAGATGGTGATGAACAAAGCTATCGAGCAGAGACGATTGTAAAAATTAATGGAGATATCCAAAACTATCGCGGCAGACTACAGTTAAGAATACGCCAAATTAAATTAACGAATAAAGAAGATAATGTTCGATTAGCTGATTTTTTAGAAACAGCCCCGCTAAGCCAAGATGAAATGATGGGAAAAATAACGCAGTATATATTTGAAATGCAAAATTCTAATATACAAAGAATGACAAGACATTTAGTGAAAAAATATCAACAAGCTTTTTTGGAATACCCAGCAGCGACCAAAAATCATCATGAGTTTGTATCAGGGTTGGCTTACCATGTTGTCAGCATGTTAGATTTGGCAAAGGCGATAGCGAACCTTTATCCAAGCTTAGATAAAGACCTTCTGTATGGCGGCATTATATTGCATGATTTAGGAAAAGTATTAGAGCTTTCTGGACCGATTTCTACTGTTTATACGGTCGAAGGAAATTTATTAGGCCATATAACGATTATGGTGAATGAAATTGGCAAAGCAGCGGAAGAATTAGATATTCATGGAGAAGAAGTGATGATCCTCCAACATATTGTGTTGTCTCATCATGGCAAAGCAGAATGGGGCAGTCCAAAGGCGCCATTAATTAAAGAAGCAGAGATTATCCATTATATTGACAATTTAGATGCAAAAATGAATATGCTCGATCGCGCGTTGGAAAGAGTGAAGCCAGGTGAATTTACAGAACGGGTTTTCCCATTGGAAAATCGCTCGTTTTATAAACCTACTTTTCATAAATGATGCAATGGAATAATCTACTTTTTCTAGCATAGGATGAAGTATAACTAGTAAAGGAGTAGATTTACGATGTTTAGTATTCCTATGTGGGTTTTATTTGTATTCGGTGGCATTGTCGTCAGTGCTTTTATGGCTGTGAAAACAGGCAAAGAAGAAAGAAAGCTGGAAAATGAAGGCATTGAAAGAGAAGGTGAAGAATATATGAAACGATTAGAACGAGAAAAAGAACGGAGACATAAAAATAAAGAGGAAAAAGTGTTTGAAAACTAATAAACTTGTTTCGGCAAGCTAAATTCTCATCTTGTTAAAAAGTCCACCAGAGCTTCACTTAGAAATATGGGCATTACTGCAGCGTTAATATGGATAAAAAAGGTCATCTATAAGAGGAATGAAGCCCTCTATAGATGACCTTTTTTTAAAAGATAAGAAAGTATAAGTTTTCTGAAGTCTGATGGGTGTCTAGCTCCAGCGCCCTATCGACTTCAACGCTTCCCTCACCTCGTCTACGATAAGTCAACATCGAATCGCTAAGCTCTTCGTGTTTCCTTTATCTCTGAAAGGTACACAATCTAAAACCGCCAAGTCCTGTGGCAACGATTGTGTAATCCACATCCTGTGGACCTCAGCTTTTTCTGTCGATGAGCAAGGGCGCTTCCGCTTTTCTTATTTCTGTGTATCTGGAGCAGCAGGAGTATCTAAAATGCTTTTTAAGTCTTTATCTTCAATTTTTACATTCGCATCTTTGATCTCTTTTTGCATTGCTTTGCTGATATCTTCATTCGTCAGCTTGGACACTTTTAAGTCAAAGGCCATTTTATCTTTTACATCTTCGTATTTGCCTTTTTCTTTCTTGTCTGTTACTTGGATAATATGATAGTCATGTTCCGATTTAACAGGATTGCTGATTTCATTTACTTTTAAAGCATATGCTGCTTTTTCAAATTCAGGAACCATTGCGTTTGCGCCAAACCAGCCTAAATCTCCACCCTTGTCTTTGCTTCCAGGGTCGGTAGAATACTTCTTCGCCAAGTCCTCAAATTTCTCACCTTTATCAAGCTTTTGCTTTACTTCTTTTGCTGTCTTTTCATCAGCAACTAAAATATGGCGTGCTTTAATTTCAGGCTTGTACTCATCGTAATATGCTTTAATTTCATCATCTGTTACTTTTACTTCTTTAACAGCTGCTTTTTGTTGTAGTAATCCAGTTTTAAAAAACTCGCGTAACTCATCTTCACTATTGTATCCGTATTGTTTGATAACAGTTAAAAATTGATCTCCATATTGACCTTTAAGTTTATCTACTTGCTCGTTTACTTCTTTATCAGAAACATTATATTTCTTTTCTAATACTTTTTCATAAAGCAATGGTTGCAGAACTGCTGCACCGTATTTTTCTTTCATTGCATCATATAGTTCATTTTTTGTAATGTCCCCAGCATCCGTTTTAACAATTGCTTCGGATCCATCATTGCTGCATGCACTAAGACCGATTACACTTGCAGCTAAAGTAAGGGATAATATCCATTTTTTCAAGTTAAACACTCCCAAGTTAGTTTTTCGATTTCAACATTCCTACTATATCATAAATAGTGAAAAGAGCAAAAGTTATTGTAATAATGTTAGCCAAAAATGGTGAATTTTATTAGTAAGTTTAATGGGTAAATCGTTATTATTGGAACTGTCCTTTGTTAAGCATTTTTTTTCTATATATATAAACGAATAACCATTAATTGAATACAATATGTTAGCAACCTTAAAAGGAGGTGTTACTATGGGTCATTCATACGGTGGAGGCTTTGCTTTAATCGTTGTATTGTTCATCTTATTAATTATCGTGGGTGCTGCATGTCTGTAATATTTGCCAAAACATACTAATTGTCATTGTCTTTTCTAAGTGGCTGCGAAAAATATGTAAAAAGAGATTAGAAAAAGAAAAGTTGTAGTTAAAAGTAAGAGAGAGGAGGAGGTTTCATGTCAGACGGAGGCACGTACGGCGGGGGCTTTGCTTTAATAGTCGTTCTTTTCATCTTATTAATCATCATTGGAGCTTCTTGGTTGTAAGATCAGTAATAAAAGATAAAAAGGTGAGCATCTGCTCACCTTTTTATCTAATTTTTGTACTTTGATCCCACCTCAGTTTTATATAAAAAGAAGGCGGTGGGAAACTGCTAGTCAAAAACCGATTGGTTCCTTTACCCTTCATCTTAAACGGAAGGAAAGAGGAACTTTATGTTTAATTAAAAAGGATATCAACATAGGAAGAAATCAAAAGAATCGTTATTAGAACATTAATGGTTCGAAACACCTTTGGTTGTTTTTCTTCTGGAATCTCTTTTTGTAAACATAAAGCATTGGTCATTCTATTAATATTGTACAATATTAGAATAGCTAAAATGATAAAAATGGAGATCATCATTGATTCCCTCCTTATCTAACGTAATGGTTGTATGTTACTTACAATATCAAATAACTTTATAAAAAGATAGTATTAACTCTTCTGAATGATGGATAAACTGTTCCATTCATTTGAAAAAATGGAGAATTTAAGTTATTTTATGAGTAATTACCATTCATTAAGAAATTTTATTGATCAGTATTTCAAAACCATCTTCATTTTCTTCTACAAAACATCTGCTTGGTGACTTCCAAAGGTTTTTCATTCGGATAAAGTCAGGGACACAAAGTCCAAAGTGATAAGCAAATAAAATAAGAAAGTAATGGACATAATGTGTAAACAGAAAACAACAAGCAATAAATGTAATATTTAAGACAATAAAAGGTGTAACAGATGAAATAAGAAAATGACCTTTTTTTATTGGCTCACTTGCTCGAATGCTAATTATCGGAAAAAAGCGATACTGAACGTCCATTGTTTTTTTAACTTTATTACCTAAAGGAATCAACGGTAATAAATGAAGCAGTTTATGAACAGGATAAATAAACAATAAACACAGTAAAAAAAGGATAAAATAGTTATCATTTAAACTGTTTTGGGCAAAATAAGTAGTTGTTGGTACGTACAGAAACAGAAACGTCAAAATCATCGTTATAGATGATATGATAAAAAGTCGTTGTAAACCGTATTGTTTATTCATATTAATCGTCTTCCAACAGTTCATATTCATCAACCTCCAAAAGGAGAAATTTACAAATTTATTCAACTCACTTTGATACTTTACGACGAATATAATAAAAAATCAATAGGTTTTTTTAAGTTTATAAAATGTTCAATTTTTCTTATTAACTATTAGATAGTTTAACCAAAAATTTGAACACAAAAAGCAGGAAAGAATAGCTCTCCTGCTCAATAGTCCTTTATCTATCTATAAGTCTGTTATTATTTAACAGGCACTGGTTCTTTTTGTCTAAGCTGCCCGTTCTCTTCTACAAATGAATCTTCAATATTAGTGAAAGATTTTTCGAATATCTCCATAAAATCATCACCGTAAATATGTCTAACAACTGTCATCATTTCCAGCAGTTCAGGAAACTTTCCGTATAATTCTTTAATCGGTAATGCAGCAGAAAAGGCTGCACTATTATTCGGATTATACTCGGCCATAGTGTCTAAAAACAAGGATTCCCCTTTTTCTGTTAAACAAATGTACGTGTTTCTTTTATCATTTTCTTTTTTAGAAAACGTTAAAAGTCCTCTTTCTTCCAGCTTCTTTGAAAAATTAAATGCTGTGGAAACATGCATTACACCAAAATTAGCAACATCAGAGATAGATGCGCCATTTAACTGGTAGGCAATCCATAAAATATGGTGCTCATTGATGTTTAAATCAAATGGCTTAATCCAGTTTTGCCAATCTTTTTCGATCGACTTCCAAAGTGCTTTACTAAGTTGTCCAATTCTTTGTGTAAATAAAATTGATTCCTTCATTGAGTATTGTCTTTCTTGCATCTCCAATTCACCTACTTTTCTATCGTCTATAATCATTATGCCAATAAAACAAAAATTAATAAAGATAAAAATATACAAAATTTTTAAAAATATAAATTTTTTTATTGGAAAGCGGTTGGTATGAATATTTATTATCAATTGCTAATAAAAATACATTAATAATATAAAATAACCTAGCAATATTGGTGTTTATTGTTAAAAAATATTTGTCTAAAAAAATAGATATTTGTTAAAAAAAGTTTAAAATCGGATATTTTATTCCATATAATCCCTTTGTTTTCAAAAAAATGTTTATAGTTAGGGGGATTAGATTGAAGGAGAGATTTACGAAAAATGAATATTTTATAAAACTATACAAAAGATAATTTATATTTTGTATAAAATGATAATTAATAATATGATAACGAAAATACTATATGTAAATAAGTTTTATATCCTTATTCCCTTTAATAATGTTAGGGAATGTTACATAAAATGAGGTTGTGTAATACCTATCGTTAAAAATAGAAGGTTGTTTGTTAGAATATCTTACTTTTTAAGTTGGTTGGTATTTTTTGGGATGGTAAATTTAATTTGAAGGCTGTTTCCGTATAGATTGTTGCTTTTAAACGTGCAGCCTGAATACACTTCGTCCGTTTAGCAAGCGTCGAGCTTCCTCGTCGCATAGACTCCTGTGGGGTCTCGTCTTTCTCGCATTCCCACAGGAGTCTAGCAGATTCCCTTCCTATAAACAATATTATCGTTTAACAGATCCTTCTTTTATTCTGATTTTTAACTATTACTCCGAGCTAAAGCCTATTTTAAGCTTGATTCTAGGTCGTTTACTGTATTTTCTAACTCTTTTAATTCTATTTGCAGCTGTTCTTGATGTGGTTTAATTTCCTGTTTCCAATCGTTTAATGTAACTTTAAGATCCTCAACAAAAGAAAGAATGATTGCTTGTCCTTCTACAGTAGCGGTTGTAATAGAGTCTTTTATCTCGATGATGCTAGTTTTTAATTCATCCATATTGGACAAAAAGGCATTGGTATTATCATAGACCGTTTTTCTAGCTTCTTTTCCAGATACTGGAGTAGAGAGGAGTGTGGTTACACCTGCTGCAATACTTCCAATAATAAATCCAGTTAAAAATGATTTGCCGCTCATTTTCCTCACCTCATTCTTTTTTCCTATTATAACGCATTCTCTTCTATTTTTTCTATTGTAAGGTTAGTTTAGAGAGGCGGTATAAGAGTAATGATAAAGTCGGAGCGAACGAAGTCATTCCAAACGGATACCAATGAAGTAAAGAATTAGCCTGCATTTATGATTACAATTTAAATCAAGCGTAGCTCCGTAATCTTTTCCCAAAATAAAAAATGTGCCCATTTAGGACACATTTTTATTAACTATTTTTTTGTTGAAAGTTTTCCATAAAGGAAGCTAGAGCTTGTACATGTTCTAAAGGAACAGCGTTGTAAATGGATGCACGGCATCCACCAACAGAACGGTGACCATTAAGTCCAACAAAACCAGCTTCTTTTGCTTGTTGTAGGAAATCTTTTGTAATTTCATCAGATTGCAAAGTAAATGTAACGTTCATTTTTGAACGGCTGTCTTTTTCTGCATGACCTTTGTAAAAGCCGTTGCTATTGTCTATTACATCATACAATGCTTGAGCTTTTTTATCGTTTATAGCAGCAATGCCTTCTAAGCCACCTTGTTTTTCGACCCATTTTAATACTAATGATAATAAATAAATAGCGAAAGTAGGTGGTGTATTAAATAATGAATTATTGCTTGCATGTGTTTCGTAACTCATCATTGTCGGTAAGGAAGAGTTTGCTTTGATCAGCTCTTTTTTGATAATAACAACTGTTACACCTGAAGGTCCTAGATTTTTTTGAGCTCCCGCATAAATGACATCAAATTGCTTCACATCTATCGGAGTACTTAAAATATCACTAGACATATCTGCAATTAAAGGAACAGTTAATCCTTCTGGATATGCATGCCATTGTGTACCAAAAATTGTATTATTACTAGTAACATGAAGATACGCAGCATCTTCTGGAACTTTTATTTCTTTTAAATCCGGTATATAAGTGTAGTTTGATTCTTTGCTTGATACTGTAACAGCAGCTTCTCCAATTTTTGAAGCTTCTTTTAATGCTTTTTCAGACCAAGCTCCTGTTAAAGCATAATACCCGACTTTATTTTCTTGTAACAAGTTCATTGGTATCATTGAAAATTGAAGACTCGCTCCACCTTGAAGAAATAGAATTTCATAATCTTCTGGAATAGAAAGTAAAGATGTCAAAAGTGCCTTCGCTTCATTATGTACTGCTTCGTAATCTTTGCTGCGATGACTTAGTTCCATTACAGACATGCCAGTATTATTAAAATTCAACAAACTATTTTGAGCTTCTTGTAGTACCTCTTCTGGAAGTGCGGCAGGTCCAGCGTTAAAATTATATGCGCGTTTCATCTTATTTCCTCCCAATGCATATCCGCTATCGCGGTAAACTAAAAAGACTAATCTAATACTATCAAATTGTGATAATTTGTACAGATAAAAAATAAAAAACCTTTTAAAAATTTTTTTATTTTAAAAAGGTTTTCTTTGTTTATTATTTTTTCAATAAAACAAAAAAAAATGTTGTTTTTCTTACTATTAAATAAAATAAGGCTTCTTCTTAAGACTAGAAGCTTTTATTAAATAATAAATTATGTATGAAAAAAATTTATGACAATTTTTCTTTAATTGTGGCAGCAATTTCCCCAAGCTCTTCATTTGTATACGCATCAAAATTTGTTTTCCAAACAGCTCCAAAGCCATCGCCTTTTCCATAACGTGGAATGATATGCATATGATAATGAAACACAGATTGACCTGCATGTTCTCCATTATTATTTAAAAGATTTAAACCAATCGGGTTATAAGCGTCTTTTATGGCATTAGCTATTTGCGGTACTGCTTCAAATAAGTTTTTGGAGATTTCTGGTGTTAATTCATAAATATCTTTTACATGTGTTTTCGGAACCACTAATGTGTGTCCTTTTGTTACTTGGCTAATATCTAAAAATGCCACTACATGTTCGTTCTCAAAAACTTTTTTAGATGGAATTTCTCCGGCAATTATTTTACAAAAAATACATTCGCTCAAAACAATACATCCCTTTCTTTTTTTCTCTATTTTATCATAGCAGGTTTATCTCGGCAAAAGAATGTTGCTTTAAAACCCGCAGCCTGCATACCCTTCGCTTTCCGTGGGCGAGCGACAAGCCTCCTGATATGAACAAAACTGTCAAGGCCCCTACTCTAAATTAATATCTAGGTTATTTTG
>NZ_JBQTCX010000034.1:0-33542 GCF_052663115.1 Niallia yueguangensis | reverse complement strand
AGCGTATGCGACGAGGAGGCTCGACGCTCGCCCGCGGAAAGCGAAGTGTATTCGGGCTGCGGGTTTAAAAGCAACAATCGATACGAAAACAGCCTTCAGTAAATACTCTAATGACAATAAAAAGAGATAGGTCTAATCCTATCCCTGTTCAGAGTGTAGACATAGTGATATTAGCAGAAACTTCAGGCTGATCGAAAACGTTTGTCGCATCACAGCGTGAAGCCTTGGGAGGAGCGGCGGCCAACAGGATGTTGGTTAGAACGACGTTGTCACAGGACGTGACGTACTTAGTCGTTCATCCTCTTTTCCTGGTAATGAGCATCCGAGTAAGGCGAACAACGAAGAAAGCGAGCGTTTGTCGACAGCCTGCCTTTCCATTTTATATTTTAAAACGATGGATTAATTGCTGCAGCTCTTCTGCTGATTTGGATAATGATGTAGCAGAAGATGAAACTTCTTCAAAGGATGCAGTCTGTTCCTCTGTTGCTGCTGCTACATTTTTTGTATTACTTAATGTTTCATTAGAACCAATTGTAATTTTCTCCATTGATTGCTGAACTTCTTCTACTTCTGTTGTAATATACTGATTTGTTGCTGCGACTTCTTGTATTTGAGATGTCACCAGCTCAATGCTCTCTAATATTTCTTTAATATGTTCACTTGTTTTTTTCGATAACTGGATGCCGGAATCAACATTTTCTTTTACTAAATCCATGTTGTTGACTGTCGAACTAGAGTGGCTGTGAATGGAAGTAACAAGTGTATGGATATGGTTAGCAGATGTGTTGGTCATATCCGCTAGTTTTCGAACTTCATCAGCTACAATAGCAAATCCTTTGCCATGTTCACCAGCTCTAGAGGCTTCAATGGCAGCATTTAATGCAAGTAAGTTGGTTTGATTAGATATATCCGTAATGTAGGAAGAGATGTCTTTTATTTCATTTGCGCTTATTATGAGTGATTGCAAGCCTTCCTCTGCTAAATTCACTGAATAATGAATCGTTTCCATTTGTTCTTGCATGTTTACCACAGTTTTTTCCCCGTCTTCTGCCTGCCCTCTAATGGATGTAGAAACTTTTGCAACATTATTCGCTTTTTGAGACACATTTTTTACGTTTTGTAGAGAGTTATTTACTGCGTGTAAGCTTTTTTGTGTCATTTCATTTTGTGAACTGCTATTTTCTGTTATCGACTGAATCGAAACAGCTACTTGTCTTGCAGAAGCTTTTGATTGGTCCGTACTCGCAGACAATTCTTCTGATGATTGGGCTACTTCTCTTGATGTTTGCCTAATTTGTGCAATCATCGCTTGAAGTGATTCAACAAAAGTATTAAAGGAGTCAGCTAATTGACCAAACTCATTTTTCCCATTTACTTTTACCCTTCTTGTTAAATCTCCTTCACCTGATGAAATATCGACCATCTGTTTATTTAATAGATTTAATGGCTTTAAGATTGATTTTAAAAGAATGATGCCTAGAGCTAAGCTCAATATAGTGGAAAAAATAATAATAATTAGTAATGCTGTTTTCGTTGAGACAGTATTTTTTTGATTAGCAATTTCAATTTCCTTTATATCTTGATTTAATTTATTGACTAACTGATTAACAGAAGGATCTAACACTTCTTTTCTCAAGGTACGAAGGTCTTGAAAATGTAAATTTTCAGCTGCGGTTTGGTCTTGGCGATAAAGTTCTGATACTTGCCCGCTCATTGTTGTAAAGCTTTGAAAACTTGCAGAGAATGTTTTGATATTATTTTCATATTCTTTATAATTTGGCATGCTTTCCATCGTTTTAATTGTTTGAATAATATTGTTTGCTTTTTCGTTTATTTCTTCCGTATACTGGTTGTCACTAGTAATAAGAAAACCTCTTTCATCATTGGAAATACCAGCGATACGGTATTGGATATACGTAACAAGACGCTGCATCTCTTTCGCATTTTTTAATTTTTCCTGATACTCTCTAGCGGATTGAATACTGATATTTGCATATCCACCAATACCAATCATTGCTAGAACTAAAATAACAAGTATAGTAATCAGTTGTGTTTTAATTTTCATTCTAGTACCTCTCTTAGTTGTTGTATTATAAAAGGAAGTTGCCGCAATAACGTCCTTACTTAATATCGGATTCTTTTATATATTTTATAGGGGAGGGAAGTATAGAGTATTAGGTATCATATTCTTTCGAAGTTATTCGAAAAATTTCCAAAATCCTAATCTATAGTAATGGTTAAAACTCCCCTTTTCACTTATCAAAAGAAATATTTGCAAAGACTTTCGACCTATACTATAGTAATGTTAAGACAATTAAATAAACCACTCTCTCTAAAGGGCAAATCTACTGAAAAGTAGAGACGCAAAGGCACAGGTCTAAAGCAGGCAACTGCTATGATGGCTGGTCTACCGTATTTTTATACTTTAGGGTAAAAACGTAATGAAGGGAGAAAGTCACGTGATTTTCAGAAGAATTATGGGTGCAATGGCTCTATTTTACCTAACTGCCTCACTAATAGGTAAAAGTGTTCATGCTGAAGAAAACAAGCCTTTAAAAAGTGTTGCAAATTTTAAAATTTATTATGGAGAAGCGACTGAACAAGCAATAAAGGAGCTTTCTTCGTATGATCTTGTTGTGATTGAACCATATGCATTTTCAAAGAAGCAAATTAAACAATTAAGATCTAATAACACAAAAGTATTCGGCTATTTAAGTGTGATGGAGCTTGAAGCTGCTCATATTCCGCAAGTGAAAGAATCTGATTATTTTTACTATGGTAATCAAAAATGGGAAATACCCCAATGGAATACATACATAATGGATCTTTCCAAGGCACATTATCGAAATATTCTTTTAAAGAAAGTGAAAAATCAAATCGTTCAAAAGGGAATGGATGGAGTCTTTTTAGATACGGTTGGAGATATCGATGATTATTTTTATGATAAGCCGAAGGAACAGAAAAAATTTAGAACGTCTTATAATACTTTATTAAATTCAATTAAATCAACCAATCCGAATTTGCTTCTTATTCAAAATTGGGGCTTTAATACATTAAAAAGCACATCTATTAAGAAGGTTGATGCCATTCTTTGGGAAGATTTCAATCGTGAAATCGTTAGCGAGGACCAATGGTCTCAAAACTGGATTTCTTATTTTAAACAACAAATAAATCTTACTACGTTTACCGTCGCACCAAATAAAGATTCTGCAAAATACAGCACGGAAAATGGTTTCATTCCAACAATGAACGAGAATGATGTTTACAATAACCTAGAAAGTTAATATAAAAAGGATGTCAGAGAAAGGGTTCATACCCACTTTCTCTGACATCCTTTTCTATAATATAATTTATATCTGAAGTTAGATGAATGTCTAGCTCCAGCGCCTGTGCTTTTCTTATCGTTTAGGAAATTATAAACGAAATGGGATTGTGGATAACTTGCCAGTTGTGTCCGCATCTAGCTCCAGCGCCTAGCTCTTGTGAAAAATAACCCCATGCCTCTAAAAGTAAAAAGCACTTTTTGAGTCATGTGAACATTTTTCTTCAGAGCTGTTCAAGGCGCTTGCGCTTTTCTTATTTCATCCAAGTTGATTCAGTTTATCCGCTATCTTTGCAAAAATTCGATGTTTATTTTTTTTCTTATCTGGTGAACAGAACAGGTAATAATCAATGTCTTTTATATAGTTAAACAGCCTCGATAAAGAATACAAAAAGGCAATTCCAGATCCAGCAGCAAAGCTAAGGCCATACCCATCAAAGCCAAGTGGTAGAAAGATAAAAGTTAGAATGGCATTGGCAGCAAAAAAAAGGGCAGATGTTCGCATTGCACCTTTTCGATCATCAAAATATAAAAGCAAGAGGGTGTTGACTAGAACCATCGCATTTGAAAAAGCTCCAATGGCTGTTAATTGAAAAATAGAGTATTGCTGGCTGTTTTGACCAGACTGTGCCATGTAGATCCATGCAGCAAAGATAATGATCAGAGAGATCATCCCTTGAATGCGGAGAAGTCGTTCCACTTCTTGCTTTAGCGTGTTATTCATCGCTTTTTTCATTTTTTCAATTTGCTTCAGCGTCCCTCCAGCGTTTACCGCTCCTATAAATTTTTTATATCGCTCATAAAACCTTGTCTCGATTGAAACTGTAAAGAAAATGTAGGTCGGAACAATCGTTAAATAAGCCCAAAAGACCGAAGAATCATAGATGGGATGGTATAGGAAGCTGTTCGCTACGACTTGACTGCCTTCTCCAAACCAAATGATAAAATTACAAATCCAAATCCCGATATGATAAAGAAATCCACACCAAAACAATGCAGCGTACTTATCCAAATAAGCCAAAAAGGAAAATTGTTCACTTGAGCCATGCTTTGGAAACATTTCTAAAATCACCGCACTAAGCCAACAAAGTGTCAAAACGATTCCACATGTAAAACAACATAAAAGCAAAAAAGCTTGTCCATACATGAAATCAACGGCAGGGTTCAAAAAAGCAACTAGAAGAATACCAGTAATAGAAAGAATGCCTCCAGCTAAAAAAGCAATCGCAATCGACTGGTAGTTTTTAGCCGCTGTTAAATAAATCGACTGAACCCATATCATATTTAAGGCAAGAAATAATACAAGCAGCAAAAGCTTATAATACATAGGCAGAGGGGTGATAATGGCAAAAACAAGCCACATAATAAAAGCTAGAAAGAGAATGATTTTTGACATTCCTAACAAGGAGGTAAAAACTTGATCAAGCTTTTTATCATATAGCAAGTCTGCAACATACCTTGTCACAATTAATTGTAGACCCCCGTAAATAATTTGTGAAAAAATAAAGCAATAAGAAATCGAAATCGTAAAGAGCTGTTGCTCCTCTTTAGGAATCGAATAAAAAAAGCTAATTAAAAAGCGAATCACTGTAATGGTTAAAATGACCACTAACCACGGACCAGCTGTTACAAATAAAGAAAATCCATATGCCTTGGTTCTAGAAGAAAAATAATCTTCTTGAAATAGCTTTTGCAAACGAAAGCCAATGCCAGCCAAATCACTCCCCCCTTTCTCTATATAAGCTTTGATAGCTTTTTACAACATCCTTCAGTTGGTAGTATTTCTTTACTCTTTCCCGCCCATTTTCTCCGAATGCCAGCCTTTCTTTAGGGTGGTTGTAATACCATTCAAGGTACACGCTGACAAGTTCAGGTGAAACGGGCGGAACAACATATCCACATTGTCCGATTCCGTCATCTCTTCCAAATATTAATTCGCGGCATGAGCCAACATCTGTAACGACCCATGGAATCCCAGCTGCCATCCCTTCAAGCATAGCAAGCGGCTGCCCTTCAGAAATACTGGTGAGCACTAATACATCCGTCCTTGCCAAATACTCTTTAATGTTTACCTTCCCCGTCATAAATACATAAGAAGAAAGATGGAGCTGATTAATTAAATCTCTGCATTCTTGGGCATATTCAGGCTCTTCTGAATCAGGGCCCAGCAAGTAAAATTCGAACGGAATTCCTTGATCTGCCAAAATTTTTGCAGCGTAAATCATCGTTTTTATATCTTTAATTGGGACCACACGAATAATCGCAGAGATCATCAATACATCGTTATGTTTATTCGGCTCTCTTTTCATAACATAATCCTCAATGTTTACACCATTGGGGATTATTTTTAATTTGTCCGCCGGTGCTCCTAACTTCCGCTGGTACTCACTATTGCGGCCGAATAAGGTGATGATGTCGGCAGCTTGGTGGTATGCTTGTCGTGAAAGATGATGGAAGAAGGAAATCCAACGATTTTTATACTCTGTTGGAATCCAATCTGATTGCAATATTTCTTCCTCACGCTCACGGGAGTAGATCCCATGCTCCGTAAGAAGAAAGGGGATCTTCGCATGTGCGCTCATGACAGCTCCCAATAAGCCTCCATATCCAGTCGAAACAGAATGGATCAAATTAAGCTCTGGAAAATCAATTTGCAGCATTTTAATTGCAGGTGAGAACATGGAACGCCACATCCAGAAATAATTAGAAAAAGAACCGCTGGAGTTTTCAAAAATATAGCTTTCTTTGACAATTCGATAAAATTCTGGACTATGAAGAAAGGCATCAAGAGATCCGATCTTTTGTTTATTGCCAACAATATTTAATGCATGGCTGTCTACCGATTGAAAGGTAAACCATTTGCTTAAAATCTCTACTTCCTCTTCACTTAAGGAAGTTGGAAGCTGTTTTTCCTGTTTATTTGACTGTAAAGGGATTTGAATAACCTCTTTTACATTTGTAGGGATCTTGTACTGATAGCTATTTATTGATTTTTCAAACGGAACAATGGCGAAGATGGTAAAATCATGTTCTTCAAATTCCTGAAGGATCATTTGCACCCAGCTTGCCACCCCTCCACTGACAAAGGGGTAGCTTCCTTCAACTACTAACCCTATCCTCATAAAGCTTCTCCTTTTATCGGTATTTCTGCCTGCGGCTTTAATAGCTTCACACTGTAGAGCTGATTATCAAGCTTAGTGACAGAACCAAATGAAAACGTGCCTGTTTTAAGATATTTCCCATCTTCAATACGAATCACGACAGAGGCTTGAGCAGGAAGCCCCTTGTACGCAATGTGTATTCTGTCTTGTTCATAGGAAGTAACCAACTCACCTTTTTGATACTTTTTTATTAATTCTGTAGCTTCTATTTGCGTAACACCTTCTATGTGCGGATACCATTTCCTAACATTCGCTGTAATCTGTCGATAAGCATCTGCCAGCTCATTCCATGTTTTGTTTCCAGACCGCTCGGAGTCGAGAATATCATCTGGATGAACGAAATGAGAAACAACACCAAAATTAGCCACAACATCTGCGAGTAAAAACTGATCATCAGCAGATAATTCATATCCACTCGTAATCCGGGGAAAGAAGTAAATATCTCGATTCATATGATCATATTCAAACTCCGTAACGAGTGTACTGTTCGCATTAGAACCGAAATACAAGGCTGCAATTGTTTTTACCTCAGGCAATGCCCTGCTAATAGCATTAAGTCCAGTTCTATTCACAACATTCGATGGAGGAACATAAGTTTCCAGCTTGTTGTTCGGATAAAAGTGATGGAGTAATGTATATAGCTCGATTAATGATTCTTCCATATCCTTTTGACGATTCCAGCTCACATAGCCAAACTCTTTATTAACGGGGTCTTCTTTTGTCAACAGAGGCTGATGATTGAATCCATGAAACCCAACCTCTCCACCTTTTGAAAAAAGCTCCCAGCCGAAAAACAAATACGTATTTCTTCGTTCTTCGATAAGGCTTGGAAAAGGAGGTTTGACCATATTTTGATACGTTCCTATTGCGACACCCGTGTATTTAAAATCATAGTCATCAGCTATTTTTTTCATGTCCTTCCACCAAAAGTTCTGATAAAAGCTTGGCAGGGAAACAGCTTTTTTGGTCACATTATTTAAACGTCCATTTGGAATTGGAGCAGGGAAATCATCAATATACATGATTTGAACATCCAGCTGTGCTGATGCAAAGGAAGGAAAGACTAATCCGAGTGATTGCACAAACAGGCCCCTTCCAAGCTTATCGTCCATAACAGTTGTATTCCAATAAAGTACCTTCCCGTCCCCATAATCATTTTTCCATAGAATCGGGAGGTCCTCAGCCGTCATCCAAATATTTGTCGTTGCTGGATTTAAGCTCACATTTAAAGCGTTATGCGTAAAGAGCTTTGATGAGGCCGGAATGTCAGGATAGCCAGGAAATAGTGATTTTTCAAAATGAATTCCTTTTACTTCCTTAAAATCTTGTTTTTGTGTAATTCCAAACAAAGGATCCCAAGAAGGATCTGTAAAGAATCTATAAGGAACGATTAATCTTCCTCCATCCCTTACAAATTTTTCAAGGTCTTCTCTATTTACTTTGTTCGACATTTCTCCAGAAAAAATAATGCCTGTATAAGGATCTGAAGTAATAGAGCTTATTTGATCTGGCCTAATACTCTCGAAATGAATATGTCCATAATCCATCGCTCTTATTAAATTTTCCTGCACTTGTTTCCCCATGGTCGTTTCTGCAGAAATGACATATAATCGAAGGCTCTGACCTTTTCCTATTTTATTTTCGCTTCTATATGTTTTGAACTTTTTTTCAGAAACAGATTGCTCAAAGGAAAATATTTGATATAAAGCATCAGAACGAAAAAAAAGTACAAGGGAAATAATAGCTACTAATATAGCTGCGATTATCCAAACGAAATTAGGCTTTATTTTCAACATGTATTCCTCCAAGCTGCTTGATGAAATGCTGATACTTTTCCGGGAATTTATCCAACAACTGTTGATGGATCACTTGATCAATTATGTTATATAGCTTTTTCCACATGTTCTGACGGTAGTAAATCTCAAGCAATCCTGCGTATCCATAATACACTTCTGGACAATTCGCTGCTAAATGCAGAAATTGTTCCTCCGCTTTCTCATATTGATTTTCGCGGTGATAAAGAAGACCTAAATGATACGAGTAAATGGGCTCGTTTGGAAAAAGTTGAACAGATTTTTTAAGATAAAACATAAATTGATTGATCATTTCTTTCTCCTGATGTGATGAAAGCAGTCCGCTTTCAATATATCGTGCATAAAGAAGTGTTAGTTTTTCAGCAGCCTCATGAATTTGCGACTGGGTGAATTGTTGTTTCAAATCGTTAATCTTCTTTGTATATCGTTCATTTAATGCATTAATCGTCGTTGCAGCATAATGGATTGTTTCTGCATCCTTTTGCTTTACAGCTTTTCTAAGAAGCTTTCCTTCATTTGATACATTTGCAGTACTTAATTGTACAATCAGCTTTTTCTGCAATTCTGGCCTGTCGAGCTCAAGACCAGACGTAAAAGAAATTAGCTCTAAATCTTGTTTAGCCTCTGCCCGCATATCTTCATAGTTTGGCATTTTAAAGGTGATGTATCCGGAGTATTCTTCAATCCATTGCTGATTTTTCTTTTTTAATTGCAGAGAAAGAAGGATCAAAGCTGCTATAAAACCGATTATAGGGATAATGAATGAAAGGATTAGAAAAAAATCATAGAGCCCCTTTTTTTCTAAAGGTGCCCTCGACTTTAAAATCATAAAAAAGATAAAAGCAAATACAAGATAGAAAGAAAGGATATACATCATCAATGTACGGCCTCCTTCCTAGTTGAAACTGCCTTCCATACACGTTCTTCAATCACGGATATATGCTTTTCTTCTGTGCAAGGCAGTAATATCATCAGTATTTGTTCTTCCATGCTGTATCCTAAATAGTCAATGTCACGAAGCTGCTGTTTTACAAGTTTACTAATTTCTTTCAGTGAAGATTCAGGTACTTTCATAGTGAGATAAGAATATGGATAGTCTAGTATTTTTTGACGCTTCTTCTCAATAGCGACTAAACGATGGAATTCTGAAGCATGGTACACAACGGTTCCTGGAATAGTTCGGCTGCTTATATCCATCTTCCAAGTATCCAATGCATGACCTAGACGATCACCCATCCATCGCAAAAACCAAACAAATAACTCAAATTGCTGTGAAGTGACATTTGAAAATTCAATATCATCTAATACAATTACATACTGAATTTGATCCTGATTGATGACCGGGCCAACAAGCAGTGGAGCGTCATCTGGATCTTCAATCGTTCGAAAAAATGCCCTTCCGTGGGTCAATGCGTTTTTAATTACAGCTGGTCCCTTTTCAACAAAAATCGTTGCAGGCAATGCTTTTCCTTTTCCTTCTGAACGAAGCTTAAGTCTTAAAGTTTGTCTTGTGCTATTCACATAATAAATGCCAATTCTTTTAGCATTAAAATATTCCTTTAATACATTCAATCCTTCATCAAGCAGCACTTCAGGATGAGAATGATTTAATTCTTTAAACATATAAAATAGCTTTGATAGTTGATTATCTGATTCTAGCATACTTGATTTAAGCTTTATTCTAGATTCATTTAAATGTTCTACTGTATTCTTTAGTTCTTCATTTTCTGCTTCCAGTTCATTTTTATTAAGATGAACATCTTCATATCTTTCTTTATATGAAGTACTAAAAAATCCACAGCAAATACTAACAGAAAAAAGAAAGAACCAATGAACCCATTGATTAACTGAATAAAAATAAAGTATGACAGCCTCTTCTCTTAGCAGCCCGATTACAATTGTATAAAGGAAGGCTTCTATAAATGAAAAGATAGCTAGATAAATACCATAGCGAATCGAAAAAAGCATCACGATAAAAACGAGTAATAAATATTCATAGGAAGGTGTGACTACATGGAACACTTGCGAGGTAATCCCAAGTAATAAAAAAGCAAAGGTAGCCTCTATCAACTTTCTCGCTAGATTTGACTGCTGGTAATACATTGTTAATTCCATCTTTCCTATTATTTTTTTTGCTATCCTGAAAATAGGTTCCGCAGGTTGAATACACTTCGCTTTCCGCGGGTGAGCGCCGAGCCGCTTCGTCGCTTTGCTCCTGCAGGGTCTCGTCTTTCTCGCTTTCCCGCAGGAGTCTTCGTGTATTCCAGTGTATTCCACCTGCTCTGTGCTATAAATAGTGGAAGCTGCCTCTTTTCATGGGCCATGGTGCAAATTTTGTTGCATGGGTGTCTACCCTGAAAATAAGTTCTGTTAAAAGGGTTTTTCCGAAGCTTATCGCTCGCTTTACGCGGGCGGTCGGGTAGCCTCCTCGGCGCTGTACCCCTGTGGCGCCTCCGTTTTTCTTGATCTAGCGGAAGCAGCCAGCCCCTGTGAAAAATAACCCCATGCCTCTAAAAGTAAAAGCACTTTTTGAGTCATGTGAACATTTTTCTCCGGGGCTGTCTAAGAGCGCTTGCGCTTTTCTAATTGTATCCATTTGGATAATTAGATTGCCATCTCCAAGCATCTAAACACATATCATAAATATCCTTTGTTGCTTCCCATTCCAATTCTTTTTTTGCTTTTATTGGACTTGCAAAGGACGCTGCGATGTCACCAGCCCGCCTAGCGGTAAATTTGTATGGAATGCTCACACCTGTAGCATGTTCAAAGGCTTTTACGATTTCTAACACACTATATCCAGCGCCTGTTCCCAAATTATAAGCGTCGACACCAGAGGTGGAAAGAATTTTTTCAAGCGCTCTAATGTGGCCAACTGCTAAATCAACTACATGAATAAAGTCCCTAACTCCAGTTCCATCAGCGGTTGGATAATCATTCCCGAAGATATTCAGATATTCTTGTTTCCCAGCTGCGACTTGAGTGATATAGGGCATGAGATTATTGGGAATCCCTTTCGGATCCTCACCAATGAACCCACTCGTATGAGCTCCGATTGGATTAAAATACCGAAGAAGTGCGATGCTCCATTCATGATCAGAAGCATACATATCACGTAAAATCTCCTCTACCATCAGCTTCGTTCTTCCATATGGATTCGTCACACTGAGCTTCGACGTCTCAACAATAGGTACTTCTGTTGGATCTCCATAAACGGTTGCAGATGAACTAAAAACGATCTTTTTGACTCCATGTCTTTTCATCACTTCGCAAAGAATGAGGGTGCCTGAAAGGTTGTTTTGGTAATAATGAAGAGGAATTTGAACAGATTCACCAACAGCCTTAAGCCCAGCAAAATGGATAACTGCTTCTATATTATTTTCATGAAAGACTTGATTCACTTTCTCTTGATCAAGTAGATCAGCTTTATATACTTTAAAAGACTTGTTTGTAAGTAATTTCACTCTTTCTAATACTTCAGGACTGCTATTCGAAAAATTGTCCAGGACGACAATCTCATAATCAGCATTTAAGAGCTCGATACATGTATGGCTGCCTATAAAGCCAGCGCCACCAGTTACTAATACGGTCATCATTTCCTCCAATAAATATACAGTACTACAACCATACGTTTGAAAATAGTATGTAAGTATGATGTATACTATGTTGTATACTGTCTCTACTATATAAATGCTAAATCAGTTTTATAAATCCATCACTAATCTTCACATAAACTAAATCAATTGTCTATCGTAGAAAACTAGAAAAAATGACAAAATACACCAATTTTTTTACTTTAGTTAAAAAGGGTTTCTCCTTCTCTTTTAAGGATAATAAGGAGAGTATGCGGTCATCGCAACAAGAGAAATGCGGCAAGTAAAAAAATAGCCAAAAAGCTGATCAGTAATCTAATCAGCTTTGACACTTTTTGAAGCATGATAAATTAGTAGCATTGTTATAAATCGAAAAAAAAAATCCAGCTTCAAGCTGGACAAGAAGTGCTATATTTTCAAGGGGGAACTTGATGCTTCTATTATACCCGTTAATTATGACTAAACGATGACAAATTAAACACAAATCTTTTAAAACTTTATTTATCTTTTATTAATGTGAGTGCCAAATACGAGTGCCCTGACCCCCGCTACGGTAACGATTTTAAAGCACCGGGGGTCCAGCACTAAAAAAATCCATCTGCACGCTGGACAAAAAGAGATACTATATTTTGTTTAATAAAATCCACTTAAATATATCTATATCTATTTGAAAAACCTAATCATAATGGTAATATAAACCAATGAGGAGGTTTTTTTTTGTATAGCATTAATAAAGCATCAGAAATGTTAGGTGTCTCTATATCAACTTTGAGAAGATGGGAAAAAGAAGGTAAAATTAACTCCATTAAAACAACGGGTGGTCATCGTAGATACACAATTGAAGAATTAAATAAAATAAAGAAAATTAAACCCAAAGCAGGCAAAATAACCATAGGTTACTGCCGAGTTTCTTCTTCTGACCAAAAAGAAGATTTAAAGAGACAAATTGAAACAGTTTCCACTTTTTGTATCGCTAAAGGTTACACTTTCCGAATCATTGACGACTTAGGGAATGAGTTGAATTATAACAAAAAAGGTTTAAAAGAACTTATCGCTTTAATTCAAAGAAATGAGGTTGATAGAATAGTAGTAAATTATAAAGATAGACTCATTCGATTCGGTTATGAAATCATAGAACAAATATGTGATTTTCATGAAGTTGAAATCGAAGTGATTAATCATACAGAAGATAAATCGTATGAACAAGAACTAGTTGAAGATATGTTATCCATTATTACAGTTTTCAGCAGCCGTTTGTACGGTAGTAGGAGTCATAAGCAAAAAAAGTTAAAAAAAGCAGTGGAAGATGCACTTGCTGAAAGTGATTGAATGAAATAATCGGACATTAGGAGGTGAGAAAATGAGCCTGATTTACAATAAAAAGATTCAAGTAATCTTCACAAAAGAAGAAGAGTTGGTTCTGGATGGACAAAGTAAAATTTGTAATTGGTTGTACAATCAGTTGCTGGATGCATGTCAAAAGGATTACAAAGAGAATCATAATTCCCTAAAGCTGTTAGAAGGTCGAAATTTACGTAATTATGGTGTGTCTTTAAAAGAAAAATGCCCTTTTTTAAACACTGTATTTTCCTCTGTATTAAAAGAACCTTCAACACGTTTAAAAAAGGCGTATCAAAGTTTCTTTAAGGGAGATACACAATATCCAAAATTCAGAAGTTGGAAAAAGAAATGGTTTAGTTTAGTGTTTGATGAACCAAATAAAGGGTGGGAAATCCAAAAAAACGGTACAAAAATTTCCATTTCTTTAGGTGGTATTCCTGGTATGGAAACAGAAAAAGGAAAACGAAATCCGTCTATTATAGGAAATCTGAAAGAAAAAATGGCATTACGAGAAGATGAAATGCTGAAGACTTTTAGTCTATGTAAACAACAAGGAAAGAATTTTTATGCTATTTTTACTGTAGAACGATGCACAAAAAAAGAAATGGAATTTAAACAGGTTATGTCTGCTTATCGCAAGAAATATAACCTAGCTAAAAAAGAAAATAGAGAAAAACCACAAAAACCTAAGTTTAAGGAAGAAACAGTAGTGATACCGAAGAATGTTACATGGATAGCACTCGACCCGAATCATAAAAATTTCTTTGTGGGTGTAGACTTTGAAGGGAATTCCATTGAGTTTCAAAAGTTGAAGATGATGAAATACTGGGATCAGACCATTGATCAATTAAAATCACTTCGAGATGCGTGTGAAAAGAGATATCGAAAAAGAAAAACAAAACATGGTAATCCTTTCACAGTACATAGTCCTCGTTGGAATCGATTAAATCACGCGTTAAACATTGCTTATCATAAACGTCGAGAACAAATAAAGACGGCATTATACTCTATTGCGCATGCTTTATATCGAAAATATGACTTAGTGATTATCGGTGACTATACTCCAACAAACGGAACAGCTCCTTTTGATCATATGAAAAGAAGTATGCTGAATCAAGAAAAAATGGGAGAATTTCGTAAGGTCTTGGAATGGGTCTCCAGTAAGCTAGAAAAATACTACTTGATGGCTAACGAACATAATACAACAAAAGAATGTTGTGTTTGTGGGCATTTGGAGAAAAAGGAACCGAATATCCGAAGTTTTGTTTGTGTAAGTTGTGGAACTGAAATGTTGAGAGATAATAATTCCGCAGTAAACATCGGTAAAAAGGTTGGCTATTCATTAGATGTTACTGCATATAAGCACAAACTAAAAAACTTCACCTATAAAGGAGAAGCGAAATTTGGAAAGAAGATTTTATGGTTAGAAAACAACCTTTCATTGCCTTGCTTAGGCTAGTTAGGAGTGCCAATGGTATGTTTGTACTAACTACACTTGTGACGACATGCTCTCCCATTCGAGAGCAAGACAGTGCTCATTTGCACTTGGAAAAAATGTTGTTCTGCCAACAAGACCTACACGCTGCAATACGGTCTTGATTTGGAGATAAGATGATTACTCAGGCGTGACATTCTAAAAAATCTACCCACTTAGGTAGTTTTGATTAGGAGTGAAGAGGAAAATCAAAGCGGGAACTTGAAAAAGTTAGTTACTTACTAACTACTATCATACCGATTAATTATGACTGAACGATGACAAATTAAACACATATATTTTAAAATCTTATTTATCTTTTTTGAAGCAGTTGTTTTTTTTGAAATAATGCCCCAAATGAAAATATTTGGGGCATTTTTCTGTTTGTAAAACGTTTATTTTTTCAGTTTAGCCCATGTTTCATCAAGTGATTTCATTACTTCTTCTTTTGATTTTTGGCCGCCGACATATGCTTGGATACTTGCGCCAAATTCCTGTCCAGCTCCATCAGGATATTTCATAAACTGCCAAGAATATGTTTTTCCATTTTTAGAGTATTCTTGAATGGCAGCGCCTAAAGGGCCGATATCTTCTGCAGTTGCTTCAATTGTTTTGTAGGCTGGAACATATTTGAATTCTTTTACTAACGCTGTTTTACCAGTATCAGAAGTCACCATCCAATTTAAGAAATCCAATGCTGCTTTTTTATCTGCAGCAGGTGCTCCATTGTGAACAGCCCAGTTGGTTGGTACATCTACCATTAATTTATCCGTTTTTGCTTTATCATCATTTAGAGGCATTGGAATAAAACCAACTTCCATGTTAGGAGAGATTTTATCTATCATCGGCTGAATCCAGTTGCCTTGTTGGAGCATAGCTGCTTCACCATTTGCAAATAAAGTAACTTGTGTATTGTAGTCTGTTGTCAACGGATTTTTATTGCCGTACTTTAATGTTAAATCTAATAAGTTAAAGTAATTATCAAAATACTCGTTTCCTGCAATTTTAGATTTTCCTTCATTTATTCCTTTAATAAAGGCATCTGTATCATCCTGATAGGCAAATGGAACATTTAGACCATGGTTTGCTAATACCCACCATTCAGCGTAGCCATTAGAGAATGGCGTGATGCCTGCTGCTTTTAATTTTTTTGCAGCCGCTTCTAATTCAGAGAAAGTCGTTGGCAGTTCTTTTATGCCTGCTTTTTTAAATAGCGCTTTATTGTAGGCAAATCCATAGCCTTCTAAATTAACTGGCTGCCCGTATAGTTTGCCATCCACTGTCATAGGTATTAAAGCACTTTCATATGCATCTTTTACCCATGGCTGATCAGACAAATCCTCCAGTTTATCAAGCCATGTTAGTGCTTCTTGATAGCCTCCGTTTCCGAAAATATCAGGTGCTTTATTTGATGCGAATTTTGCTTTTAAAGCGGCTGCACCATCTGCACCTCCACCTACTGTTTCAATATTAAAGGTAACATCTGGATGCTCTTTTGTATAAGCGTCTGTTAATGACTTTAATTGATCAGCTATTTCCACTTTTCCGTTAAAAATATCCACTACCACTTTTCCATCTTTATTGCCGCCATTTTGGTTGTTGTTAGTTGATTCATTTGAGCAAGCGCTTGCAAAAATAAGTGAAGCAGTTAAAACACCTGTTAGTAAAGAATATTTTTTAAATTTTAAGAAACCCATTTGTTTCCCCTCCTGGTTTTAGGAAAAAATTATATGGAACTCAAGTCTCTACTGAAATTTTCAAAAAGTCCTGAGTTTGCTCCCGCTATTATTATTTAATAGAGCCATTTGTAATCCCTTTAATAATATGTCTTTGCATTGTAAAAAAGAATATCAATAATGGAATAATACCAATCATTAATGCAGCAAGTGCTAAATCCCATTGCTTTGTATATTGGCCAAAGAAAAAGAATGTTGCCAGTGGGATGGTTCTTAGTTCTGGGTTTTGCAGAACTAATGATGGCAATAGAAAATCATTCCATATCCATAAACTGTTTAAGATGACGATTGTCACAGTAATTGGCTTTAATAAAGGAAAAACGATTCTCCAAAACACACCAAACCGTGAACAGCCATCTATAATAGCGGCTTCTTCCAGTTCTACAGGAATGCCTTTTATAAAGCCATGATATAAAAAGATCGTCATCCCAGAACCAAATCCTAAATACATAAAGACAAGACCCCAAATGCTGTTTAATAAATTCAAGCTTCCTGCTGTTTTAATAAGCGGAATCATAATAGATTGAAACGGAATAATCATCGCTGCAACAAAAATCATAAAAATGACATTGCTGATTTTCTTCTTTGTTCGAACAAGCATATAGGCTGCCATCGAACAAAAGACGACGAGAACAAGATTGCTTGCGATCGTTATAATCAATGAATTAGAAAATACTTTTAAAAAGTCTAGTTTCTCAAATGCACTTACATAGTTTTCAAACTTTAAAACACTCGGTAAAGCAGAAGTATTTGTTAATATTTCTGCAAATGGCTTTAAAGAGTTGGATATGACATAATAAAATGGTACTAAAAAAGCAAGTCCAAGCAAGATAGCGAATATTTCAAGTATGAATGTTTTGCCATTATACTTATGCCCCATTAGGATTCAACCTCCTTCTTCTTAGAAATGGCTACTTGAATAACTGTAATGGCAGCAACTACAATAAAGAAGATCAATGCTTTTGCTTCGCCGATGCCGTAACGGTTATTGACAAATGCTTCAGTATAGATGTTAAGCGCTAACATTTCTGTTGCTTTAAATGGCCCTCCATTTGTAAGCGAAAGGTTTGCATCAAATATTTTAAAGGAAGAAGCAGTTGTTAAAAATAAGCAGATGGTTACAGCTGGTGCAACAAGCGGCATCGTAATATGACGAAGTATTTGCCATCTGTTTGCGCCATCAATTTTTGCAGCTTCAATCAATTCTTGTGGTACATTTTGCAATGCAGCGATATAGATAATCATAATATAGCCGGCGCCTTGCCAAACGCTTACTATGACAATTCCCCAAAAAGCTGTTTTAGCATCGCCTAACCATGCCAGATTAAAAAGAGGAATGCCTGTTAATTCACCAATAGATGCAAAGCCTTTAACAAAAATAAATTGCCAGATAAACCCTAATAATAGACCGCCTAGCAAGTTAGGCATAAAAAATATGGTGCGAAGAATGTTTCTTGTTTTTAACATTTGAGTTACTAATAACGCTAAACCGAAACCTATTAAGTTTGTTAACAGAATCGCGATAACCGTATACTTTGTTGTCAATAGAAAAGATTGTTGAAATTGTTTATCTTCTGTAAATACATAGATAAAATTATCTAAACCAACCCATTTAATTTGTCCGGTTATGCCGTTCCAGTCTGTAAACGAATAATAAATGCCAGAAAAAAATGGAATAAGTACCACTACTGTAAAAGCTAAAAATACGGGACCAACAAATAAGGTAAATAAACCAGCGTATCTCCACTTCTTTTTTTGGGAAAAAGATAGGGACTTATTCGTTTTACGTTGGCGATCAGTTGTAATAGCTGAACGGTTTACTTTTTCAAGGTTATTTTGATTATTCATTACTCCACCTCCTATATGTATAATGTAATAGATTGTTCAATAATATGAAACCGTTTACATTGACAGGTAGGGTGGAAAATATTGAACGGATGATGAACAGAATTTCCACTAGGTATAAGTATATAATGAAGGGAAAGGAAAGAATAAATTTTAGAGAGAGGAAGTAAATGTGATGAAATGGGGGATACGAAAGAAGCTTATTGTGTTTTTAATGTTGGCAGCAGTTTTGCCATTTGGAGCAGGCATCATTATCACTTATTATGAAACAACTAATTCCATTAATAAACGTTTTGTTTCTTCCAGCCATGATCAAATAGAAAAAGGAGAAGAAGAGCTTCATACCTATTTAGAAGATGTGGCACAAATATCAACCATACTATACCGTTATTCACCATTTATGATGGTATTAAAAAACGGAATTTCAGATAACTTAACAGCGAATCAAAGTGAGGTGACAAGAGCCTTAGCTTATTTATATAATTCAAGACCGGAGATAGAGCAGATGCATCTGTATATAGATAAAGGAAAAAACGCTTATACTAATTATCACTCGCAAATAAGTGGAAGAGGCGAATATAAGGATATTTTTTCCCATCCATATTATGCCCAATTTCAGCAGGAAAAAAATGATTATTCTATTATAGAGCCGCCGCATGTAATTTATAGTTATAATAATTTATCCGTCATTTCAGAATCAGAGAAAAAGATGGTTTTAAGTTTTCACAATATTATCAAGGAAATACCTTCGGAAAAGTTCTTAGGCTTTTTATCCATTGATATTAGCTTATCAAAGATTAAAGACATTGCAGATCGATTATATATGAGTAATGTGGAAGACCTTTATATTATGAATGAAGACGGTGTTGCCATCTATTCCTCCAAAGAAAAAGAAATAGGCAAGCACATAAAAAAGCAATGGTTTGAAAAAATAAAAAAAGTGGAACCTTCTAAAAGAAGTATAGGTTGGGAAGATAAAGAGTTCTCCGGTGTCATTGTTTTTGAGGATTTTTTTGTTCAAGAAAAGAAATGGTATATAGCAAAAAGAATTCCTTATCATGTTCTTTATCAAAGTGCTCGTGAAACGGTGATTACAAATAGTTTAATTGGACTAGTTTCTCTTGCCATTGTTTTATTAACAACATTTATTATTTCTATAAAAATAACCGCCCCCATTAAAGTGTTGATTGCTAATATGAAAAAGGTAGAAAAAGGAGAGTTTCAGGCGGATTTTGATTCGTTGGGCAATGATGAGGTAGGCATGCTTGGGAAGCATTTTAAATTAATGATTGGAACAATCAATACATTAATTGAAAGAGAATATAAATTAGAAATTGAAAACAAAACTTCGCAGCTTCGTGTTCTGCGTTCGCAAATTAATCCGCACTTTTTATACAATGCCTTGCAGTCGATTGGAACGTTAGCGTTAAAAGCAAAGGAAACACAAATTTATTCATTGTTAATGGCGTTAGCTGGCAGTATGAGATACAGCATGAATATGCGGGAAGATATTGTTCCTTTTTTATTAGAAATCAAACACGTGAAAGCGTATTTATTATTACAGCAGCAGCGCTTTGAAGAGCAGGTTGAATATCATATCAATGTAACAAAAGAGGCAGAATCGATACAGATACCGAAAATGATTCTACAGCCAATTGTGGAAAATAGCTTTAAGCATGGATTTATTCATCAAGACAAGAATTTTTTGGTCAAAATAGAAGCTTGGGTAGTAGGCAATGAGATTGTTTGTTCGGTAACAGATAATGGAGTAGGTGTAGATGAACAATCATTAAAGAGAATTTATGAAATGCTTTTACAAGAGAAAACAAATAGAAAAGGTATAGAGAGAGAATCCATTGGATTAAAAAATATTTATGACCGTTTAAAAATATATTATAACAATAAAGCAAGAATGGAAATCACAAGCAAAGAAAATGAAGGATTTACGGTTGTTTTCTATATTCCAAAGTGTTTGTAAAGTGGGGAGAAGTATTTATGAAAGCTTTGATTATTGATGATGAAAAACATGTTCGTGAAGCAATAAAGCTGCTTGCTGATTGGGAACAAAATGGAATACAGCAAATATATGAAGCAAGCAACGGAGAAGAAGCTATTCATTATATAAAAAAATATAATCCAGAAATCATTTTTTCAGATATGAAAATGCCAAAAATGGATGGAACCCAATTATTAGCATGGTTAAAGGAAAATCAATCCAGCAGTAAGATCATTATAGTAACAGGTTATGATGATTACCATTATATGCGTAAAGCAATTCATTTTGGGAGTGCAGATTATTTATTAAAGCCAATTGATCCAGAAGTACTCAATCAGGCATTAGAAAATGTGGTGCAAGAATGGAGAAAAGAAGAGGTAGACAGAAAAAAGAAGGTAAGCAATTATCAATTAATCAATCAGATGAAGCCAGTATACCGTGACAGGAAGCTGACCCAATTTTTGAACAGCAATGTATCAAAAGAAGAATTAGATAGTGAATTGGAGTTTCATTTAGCTAGGAATTATACCATTGCTTTAGTCCAAGTTAATGGAAAAACAATGCAAGCTTTTCGGAATGACCGTGATTTAACGTATTTTTCTATTTTAAATATAATAAATGAGATACTTATAAAAAGGAATGAAGGAATAGCTTTTCGCTATTTATCCAATAAGGGAGAAATAGTGATTATTTATTGGGCCGATAAGGAAGAAGTCACCCAATCTCTCATAAGAATTTACGTAACACTGCATCAAGTTCTTGAAGTTTCTTGCTCTATTTGTGTAGGAATACCGGTAATGGACAGCAGTATGTTAAAAAAGTCGTATGATGAAGCAAAACAGCTGCTATTAGACAGTAATCTATTGGAAAAAAAGAAAATAAGGGTATACCTAAAAAAAGAAAAAGATGTACCTAGTTTAAAAAGTTTAATGGCCTATTCTTCTGATATCAAATTAGCAGTACAAACAGGTGATCGCAAGTTCTTATCCGAATTGCTGGAAAGAATAATAAAGGATTATACAAGTGAACAATACTTGTCCTTAAAGCAGCTGTATCAGTTAGAAAATGAGTATGTAATAATCAGTCAAAGATGGTATAAATATTATCAAATTCAGCAAAAAACATACAGCGATATGGAACAAAGAATGGCATTGTTTTTTAATCAAGATGGCACTTTTAATATACAAGCATATAAAGATAGGATAACGAGGGAAATAATCGTTTTTTTTAAGCGAATCTCTGAAAAGAAAAAAATGAATATCATGAGTGAAATTGAAAAGTACTTATTGGAAAACTTTCATCGGGATGTAAAACTTCAGGAATTATCTGATTATTTCTATATAAGCAGAGAATATATTTCCAGAAAATTCAAACAGGAATTCCAAGTGAATATAAGTGATTATTTAGCAAATGTACGAATAGAAAAAGCAAAATCTTTATTAAAAAACAGCAAGCTGAAAATATTTGAAATTGCTAATATGGTTGGATATCAAGATGATAAATACTTTCGAAAGGTCTTTAAAAAAATTGTAGGCCTTACACCAAATGAGTACCGTGCGTTAGTAAATGGAGTCTAGTAATGGGGGAAAAAGATGGGAAACAAAAATTATGAGGAGTTACTTTCTATTCAAACGGAAGAAGAGCAAAAAGGTTTTAATCAATCTTTTCATTATCACCGCTATGAACCAACGCCTTATCATTATTTAGTAGAACTTTTTGACCAGTATGAGTTAACAAAAGAAGATCGTGTTGTAGACTTTGGCTGTGGAAAAGGTCGATTAAATTTTTTGATTCATTACTTATTCCAAGCAACGGTTATAGGAATTGAATTTAATGAAGCATTTTATCAGGAAGCATTAAAAAATCGGGATCGTTATTGTAAAAAAAGAAAAAATGGTAAAGATAAAATCTATTTTCAGCATTGTAAAGCAGAGGAGTACGTCATTCACCCTTTAGACAGTCATTTTTATTTTTTTAATCCATTTTCTTTCCCAGTTTTTATAAAAGTAATCAATAATATTTTACGGTCTGTTGCAGAAAACAATCGAAAAGTAGATGTTATTTTATATTATGCATCGAATGATTATCAGTATTTTCTAGACAATCATTCTTCTTTTAGAAGGAAAGCAACTTATTTTTTAGCAGAGTCTGAACATGATGCTCATGAAAGATTTCTCATATATGAAACGATATAATATTGCAACCAGGCATTATCTGAAGGAAAAAACAGGATGAAATAGTTGTACTTCTTATAGTTAAGGGGTATATTCATGATTACAGGAAAAAAATACTTAGTATCATGTAATAAATTGATTTTTATTGAAAAAAATACTACGTGTTCGTCCTTAGTTACGTTAAAGGAGAATATATCATGTTTACATTACCAGATGTTGATAAAGTAATTTATTTACAAGGTCATTATTCTATCCCTATTGTATTATTATCAATTGTCATTGCATGTTTAGCAGCATTTACAGCATTATCGATGCATGAGCGAATGAAGTCAAACAGCTTTGTCCCCCGTTATGTTTGGCTGACGCTTGCATCTGTATCAATGGGGTTTGGAATCTGGTCTATGCACTTTATTGGAATGAGTGCCTATATGCTTCCAGTTAAAATGGAATTTAATAAATTATTAACGGTGATTTCTGTATTGCCGGCAATGATCGCTTCCTTTCTTGCTTTCTATATTACTGGTCTTCCGAAGCAGTCGATTAGAACATATAGTATTTCCGGAATTGTGATGGGGCTTGGCATTTCTACGATGCACTATGTAGGAATGATGGCAATGGTAATGGAGGTGAATTATGCCTATCATATTGGCTATTTTATTCTTTCGATTATCATAGCTATTGTTGTCTCCTTTGTATCTTTATACATATTTGGAAGTCTTTATAAATATATGAAAAATGTTATCTATAAAGTTGTTACAGCGATTATTATGGGGATGGCTGTTGCTAGTATGCATTATACAGGCATGTATGCTGTTCGATATTATGTCGTATCTACTATAAATATAACGGAACAATATATGCATCATATGAATATGAATTTTTTTACAACCATTGTTACTTTGGGCATCGTGATAATATTAGTAACATCTATCGTATCCAGTTTAATAGATCGTTATGTTGATTACCGAATTAATTATTTTGATGTTTTAACGAAACTTCCAAACAGAAGACAATTTGAAAAAGCATTAAAAATAAACGGGTTTTCGAAGCAGTTAGCGATTCTTCATATTCATGATATGGGAAAATGGAATACAATGTATAACTATTCTTTTGGTGACAAAGTGATTCAGTATATATCTTCATTATGTGAAAGATTAAAACCGGTTGGTATCGAGTTATACCGTATTGAAGGAAATCGATTTGCATTTGTAGCCAATCATGATGCATCAAAAGATTTACTTACAGAATTAAGGAATATATCTACTATTCTTTCAAAGCCAATATCAATAGATGATCAATTGGTAACGGTAAAAACGGTGACAGCACTTTCTACATCAAAGGAAAAAAATAATGGTAAAAAAATCTATGCGCAAGCATTAGCTGTTTTACATCATCACGCTACTTTATTTGAACATACAATAATCGCCTTTGATCCTGCTGTTCATATTCAATCGATGGAGAATCAGCTTGTACAGGATGTAGATCATGCGATGGCAGAAAATGATTTTTTTGTTGTCTACCAGCCCAAAGTTGCTGTTTATAACAAGGGGATATCTGGTGTGGAAGCATTATTAAGATGGCATCATCCTATCCACGGTCTGTTATCTCCAGGCGTTTTTATTCCTGTATTGGAGAAAAGTGGGAAAATGAACGATGTAACAGATTGGATTATTAATGAGGTTTGCAAACAAATTATCACTTGGAAAAATGAAGGCATGGACATGCAGGTATCTATCAATATACCAGGACCATACGTTACTTCTCCAAGACTACTTTCTTTTCTACAAGCAAGTATCATGAATTATGGAATTAAGGCAGAACGATTAGAGCTGGAGATGACGGAAACGAGTGCAGTAGCTAATATAGAAGGAGCGATTGAATCTGTGCAAGAATTTCGAAATTGCGGATTTTCTGTTGCATTAGATGATTTTGGAACAGGAGTATCTTCTTTGTCTTATTTAAAAAGATTGCCTGTATCAACGTTAAAAATTGATAAGTCTTTTGTTGATGGCGTCCCTCATTCTGAAAAAGATTCGGAAATAATGAAAGCAATTGTTGCCCTTGGCCATTCCTTGGATTTAAATATTGTAATTGAAGGGGTAGAAGATAAAGAACAAGTGGAATTTTTAGCGTCTGTCAGTGGCCGTGACATTAACATACAAGGTTTTTATTATGCAAAACCGATGAAACCGGAAGAGTTAAAGGCATGGATAGAAAGTAAAGTAGAGGGAAAACAGCTCGAAAACGGCAAAAAAAATACTGCTATTCTGTAAAATCCATTTTCTTCAGGCAACTTTTGAAGAAAAAGAGCTTTACTTTTTCACAGCAGCAAAAAATGATTTGTAGAAAATATAAGCAAACATGATGACGACTTCAACTAAAAATAAGCCATTAAGAAATTCAGCCATTATTATTCCTCCTAAAAACAAGATTTTTTATAATGGAGATAAGAACTATTTCTATATAGTTGATACAAATTCAGTATAGAAAAATTGTTTAAAGGCAGAATGAAGGGTTTATGAAGAATTTGTAATGGAATATTACGATTTATTAAAAATAGATCCTTATATTGGTAAAGGAGTAAAAGTATGTATCTTACAATAGAAGAAACATCGGAATTATTATCGATTTCAGCAACTCAAGTGAAAAAACTAATTATGGAGAAACGGATAAAAGCAGTTCATGATGGAGAGCAATATTTAGTAAATAAGGAACAATTTAATACACATTTTGAACAAGTAGAAAAATATAGGAAATATGTAGAAGAAGTGTTAAATGAACCTATTCCAGAAGACTTGGATATTAAAGATGAGGATTAATTAGAAATAGGATGAGAAAATATCGGGATTTCCCTATAAAACATAAACACAACAAAGAGGTGCCTTCAAAAAGAATGTGCCTCTTTGTTTTTATAAAAAATGGATTAATCTCTTAACCATTCTTGCGACCATTTTTCGATTTCTTTCATGAGAGGTTCCAGTGAACGTCCTTTTTCTGTTAATGAATATTCAATTCTTACTGGTGTTTCAGGGAATACTTCTCTAGAGACAATTCCTTGCTGTTCTAGATCTTTTAGTCTTTCTGAAAGTAGTCTTCCACTGATCCCAATAGATGATTCGATAGAACAAAAACGCTGAGCCCCATTTAATAGCTGATAAATAATTAATCCGGTCCAACGCTGGCTCAAAATTCCCATAGCCCTTTCGAACTTTGGGCATAAGATGGATGGGTTCATGTTTATATCACTCCTTCCTTATAGAGGATGTTCAAAAAGGCACCAAATGATAAGCGGCGAACCTCTTCGTTGGCTTGCTTCTAATTTGTTACCTTTTTGAACACGCATTTTTAGTATACAATATTTATTATTTTACGTAAAAATATAATTATTTAAAAGTTAATAACTTTACAGCTTTTGATAATTAAAATATAATAACTTACAAAAAGTAAGTTAAATTTGGTAAAATATACTTGTGAAAGGGGAATATATAATGGGATTTCATTCAAATCCAAATATATATACGAGCAGTGTGACATTAAAAGTGAAGAATTTAGAGCAATCTATTTTATTTTATCAAACGATGATTGGTTTTCAAGTGAGGGAGATATCAGAAAATAAAGCAGTTTTAACGGCAGATGGCAAAACTCCATTAATTTATTTAGAACAACTATTTAATATAGAAACGAACAAGGTTCGCACTGCGGGATTATATCATGTTGCTTTATTAGTACCGAGCAGAGAAGATTTAGGTGTGATGCTCAAGCATTTAGTACAAAGCGGCTGCCCATTGCAAGGAGCTTCTGATCATGATGTAAGTGAAGCAATTTATTTAGCGGATCCAGATGGAAATGGAATTGAAATTTATCGAGACCTTTCACCAGAAACATGGGAATGGAAAGGGGATTTTGTGAAAATGGGCACTCTTCCAATGGATGCAGACGGGGTGATTGCAGCTGGTGATCATAAAGAATGGACTGGTTTGCCAGCTGGTACCATTATTGGCCATATCCATCTTCATGTAGGTGATTTAGATAAAACAGTCCAGTTTTATGTAGAAGGATTAGGTTTTAATATCGTTCAAAAATATGGATCACAAGCGTATTTTCTTTCAACAGGAAAGTATCATCACCATATAGGTTTAAATATATGGAACAGCCGTGGTGTACCAGCTCCGAAAGAAAACGATACAGGGCTCAAGCATTATGATTTAAAGCTCCCGAGTTTGGAAACCTTCTATCAAATAGTAAATAGACTAAAAGAAATGGGAGCACCATATAAACTAGAGGAAGATATCGTTTATACAGCAGACCCATCAGGAAATCCGATTCGTTTGACGGTTTAATGAAACTGGTTAGTGCTATTAATTCAACATGAGCTACTTTAATATTAGGATAAGATGTAGAGTTTTTAAAGATAGGCTCTGTTAAATTCCATTGTTGATTTTCAAAGGGGCAGGGAATCCACTCCCTTTCCGCGGACGAACTGGCAAGCCTCCTCGCTTGTACCTCGTGGCCACTGAAGAAGTGTTTTATTATATAAATTATAGGTAAAACCCTTATATTTAGTGGAAATGGTATAGAGAGTTTGAAAACGACCATCATGTTGGTTTGGAGAGGCGTCCGCACGACTCCTGCGGGATTAGCGAGACAGGCGAGACCCCACAGGAGCAAAGCGACGAGGAGGCTCGGCGCTCGCCCCGCGGAAAGCGTGTGGTAAGCCTCGGAAAACCGAACGAAAACCTCTGAGTGCTTGTATTTCCATTATCTGTATTTCATAGCATCCACTTTTTCAGTGACCTCCGTACCTCACTGCGGGGTCTTTTCCACAGGAGTCTCGCAGATTCCCTTCCTATAAACAACGTTACTGTTTAACAGATCCTTAACCTTAAGATAAGGTAGTTAATATAGTGAATACGAGGATAACTAAATAAAAGATATCCTCTCTTCTTCTAAACGATAATCTATTTAATAAGAACTGCTTCTAAAGCATGCTTAACCGCTTCTTTTGCATGCAGATACGTTGTATTAAATAATGGCATATCTGTATCTTCTTCCGTTATTAATAAAGGTATTTCTGTACATCCTAAAATGATGCCTTCTGCTCCCATTGCTGTCAGCTTATCAATAATCTCTTTATATTTCTCTTTCGATTCTGGAAGAAACGTTCCTTTACATAATTCATCAAAAATAACATCATGGACAATTTGTCTATCAGCTTCTTCTGGAATAACGGTAGAGATTCCATGCTCTTCTAAAATGGCTTTATAAAAATCATGCTCCATTGTAAATTTTGTACCTAATAAGCCAACCTTCTTTAGACCTTTTCTAGTGATGCTTTTTGCTGTTGCTTCTGCAATATGGATTAAAGGAACAGAAAGCGCCTCTTGCACTTCAGGAGCCATTTTATGCATCGTATTTGTACAGATTAACACTAAATCAGCACCGCCGTTTTCTAATGTTTTCGCAGCATGTACCATTAATTCGGTAGCTTTTTCCCAGTTTCCACTCTTCTGCAGCGCAACAATTTCTTCAAAATCAAAAGAGTACATTTGACATTTAGCAGAATGCAGCCCTCCTAATTCTTCTTTTACTAATGTATTAATAAGGCGATAATAATCGACCGTTGATTCCCAGCTTAGTCCACCAATTAAACCGATTGTTTTCATCGTCCAATCCCCTTTTTCGTGTATTTTTCAAAATCATAACATGTTATACTGGTATAAAATAGAACCAGAAATTAAATACTTTTATAGTACCAGATGAAAGTTAGGAGTGTTTACAGATGATTTTTACAACCGTGGACCGCTCTAGTTCTAAGTCTTTAACACAGCAAGTATATGAACAAATCCGTAAAGGAATTTTAGATAAAGAGCTGCAGGAAGGACAAAAAATAGTATCTTCAAGAGAATTATCTGCAACGATTGGTGTATCTCGAAATGTTGTTTTAGAAGCATATGAACGGCTAATTGCAGAAGGATATTTAGAGGTGAAACCGAAGTCTGGTACGTTTGTTGCAAGAGGAACGTCGTTATCGAATATACCGGTTTATGCCTATAAAAAAGAAAAAAAGGAAGAAAAAAAACAAGAGAATACTGTCATTGATTTTCGAGGAGGCAACCCTGCTATTGATCATTTTCCTCGGAAAAAATGGGGGCAGCTGACAAAAGAAATTTGCAATGAATCCCCACAGCATATTTTTGGCTATAGTGATTCGTGTGGCATCAGAGAATTAAGAAATGTATTGGCAGCTTATTTGCAAAAAGCAAGAGGTGTCCAATGCCAGCCCGATCAAATTATTATTACTTCTGGTGCAACGCAAGGGTTAAGACTTATTACGGAACTACTAATTTCTAATCCTCAAAAAGAATATATTGCGGTGGAAGACCCCGTTACAGATGAGATGCGCAATATTTTTTCCTATGCAAAGGCAAAAATATATCCTGTTTCGGTAGATGAAAATGGGATTATTCCAGATTTGCTGCCGGAAGAAAAACCAAGTTTTGTATTTGTTATACCTTCTCATCAGTATCCTTTAGGGGGAATCTTGTCTATTCAAAGGAGGCTTAAGCTAATTGAGTATGCAAGGCAGATGAATTGTTATATTGTAGAAGATGATTATGACAGTGAGTTTACTTATGAAGGAGCTCCTGTGCCTTCCATGCAAGGAATAGAACAAGAACATGTCATATATGTTGGCACATTTAGTAAAATATTGTCGCCAGCCTTAAGAATAGGGTATGTTGTGTTGCCGCCACATTTAGTAGAAGCTTTTCAGCAGCTAAAATGGTTTACAGATCGTCACACCTCTTCAATTGAACAATTTGTATTGGCACGTTTTATTGAGGAAGGGCATTTAGACCGGCATGTCCGCAAAATGAAAAAAATCTATCAAGAAAGAAGAGAAGTGTTAGAAAGCAGTATTTTGCAATCCTTTAAAAAAGCAAAGATAATCGGCAAAGCAGCGGGGATGCATTTAGTAGTTGAAATACCCGGTGTTGATTTTACCAATGAAATTTGTGACAAAATAAAATCATTAGGAGTATGTGTTTATCCTGTAGAACAATATAGTATAAAAAAGGGCGACCATAAGGAAAAAATAGTGATGGGCTATGGGGGACTGACAACCGAGCAAATCAAAAACGGTGTAGCATTATTAAAAAAAGCACTTGAGTCTATTTAGCAGATTTTTCCCGAACTTTTTGAATATCCTCTTTAATGCAATTTTAATAATAAACATGCATTATTATGATATAAAAGTACTAAAGTGAAGAGAAAGAGAGTTAAGAGGTATGGAAATATGAAGAATACAAATAGAAACAGACATTTTAAAAAATTATATATTGCGATCATCGGCATAATGATAGTATTAGTGTTTATTCCAACTCCTTATTATTTAAACCAGCCAGGGTCGATTGAACCTCTTGCAGCAAAAGTAACCGTGGAGGATGGTCATAAATCGGAAAAGGGCAGTTTAAATTTAACAACTGTCTATTCCATTAAAGCGAGTAATCCGTATATATGGCTGTACGGACTAGTAGCACCGCATACGGAAGTGAGAAAGGAAGAGGAAGTAAAAGGAAATCTTACAGATGAAGAGTATAATGCGCTGCTGCTTCATATGATGGACAATTCAAAGCAAAGTGCCATTGTAGCAAGTTTTCATGAAGCCAAGAAGAAAGTGGATTTTCATTATAACGGCATATTTGTATCTGGAGTACTTCCTGCTTCAAAAGCAAAATCGATCATCAGTGTAGGGGATATTATTCATAAAGTCGATGGTAAAACATTTAATGAAGCCAATCAATTAATCGCTTATTTTAAAGAGAAAAAGGCAGGAGAAAAAGTAGAGCTGCAATTTTCTCATGGTAAAAAATTAAAAACGGCTTCTATTGAAACGATTATAGTAAATAAAAAAACAGGGCAAGTAGGAATCGGCATCGCACCAGAAGATAATTTGTCGATTGATCCTTCTTTAGATGTAAAAATTAACAGTGAAAATATCGGTGGACCGTCTGCAGGATTAATGTTTTCATTAGAAATATATAATCAAATGGCACATGGAGATTTAACAAAAGGGTATAAAGTGGCTGGTACAGGCACAATGGATGCAAAAGGAAATGTCGGTCAAATTGGCGGCATCAGACATAAAATCGTTGCAGCCCATGAAGCAGGTGTTGATATTTTCTTTTATCCAAAAGATATCAACAAATACGATACAAATGAAGTGGACATTAAAGATCAAGTAAAACAAGAAGGCTATGATATAAAAATTGTCCCTGTTAGTACATTAAGGGAAGCAATTGATTATTTGGAGGCGATGCCTGAGAAGTAATAAGGTTGGTGCCACTGTCACCATCTGAAAAATCTTGTTTCAAATGTTCCACAGTTAAGGTGAAAATGGTGGGTGACCCAATCGGTTGCTCACCATTTTTATTGTCTATTCATTGTACGTTTAAAGTTAGAAAAAAAGGGAACGGTATAAATACAATCAATATAAAGTAGAGAAATCCAACAATTTGTTCATAGGAGGCGATTCAAAGTGATAGACTTTTTTAATGGACTATTTAATATATTTTACGGATTTTTTGCAGTCCCACTTTTATTAGTATTTGTTGTCATTATTTTTTATGCTGTTAACAGAAGAAGAAAAAGAGGAAAATCACCAGTGGAAAAAATAGAAAAAGAATAAGGAGTAAAATTGTTTTTAGGCAAGCTGAACATCGGGGAATTAGATGAAGTATCTGCTTTACCTAAAAAATTTTTTGATTTTTGTGAAAAATATGTTAGAATTTCTTACAAATAAGATGACAAAAAATATAAAGATGGTAAAGTAAAACATATAATTGAAAATTTACTTTAAAATGTTGTATCATGAATGAATATCATTCATTTATGGAGGGTGTTTATTTGATTAGCGCTGCAAATGATAAATACAATAAAATATTACAATCTGCCATTGAAGTTATTTCTGAAAAAGGACTTGATAAGACTTCTATTTCAGATATTGTAAAAAAGGCAGGAGTAGCACAAGGTACATTTTATCTGTATTTTCGTTCGAAAAATGCTTTGATTCCTGCAATCGCAGAAAATCTTTTAACGTTGACTCTTGATAGAATTAAAGAAAAAGCACAAGGCAAAGATTCCTTTTGGAGCATGCTTACTGTGTTTATCAATGAAATTTATCATAATACAGACGAACACAAAGATGTGCTGGTTCTTTGTTATTCTGGTCTTGCTATTGACTATTCAATGGAAATTTGGGAAGCCATTTATCAGCCTTTTTATCAATGGTTTGAGGATATTTTGAATAAGGCTATTGAAAAGAAGGAAATCATTGGAGACATTCATGTAAAATGGACAGCAAAAATGATTATCAATTTAGTAGAAAATGCAGCAGAACGATTTTACATTGGCAGAGACCAAGATGTAACATTGGAACAATCCCAAGATGAACTATTCCGATTTCTAAAAAGATCCTTGTTGTTAAAAGGGAGTAATATTAGTTAACAACTAATATTACTTTCCATTTTATTAAAATTTTTTAAAGTAAAATGACTGATATTCAGTCATTTATAAAATATTAACAAAGGAGGAAAGAATATGATAGAAACACAAAAACAGTTTTTACATGTAAAAATGTACATCAACGGAGAATGGCGTGAATCTTCCAATAAACAAAAAAGAGAGATTATCAATCCAGCTAATGGAAATATCATTGGCTACTCAGAAGAGGGAACAATTGAAGACGCAAGAGAAAGCATAAAAGCGGCTCGAGAAGCATTTGATAGTGGGATTTGGTCAGATTTAAGTGCGGGAGAAAGAGCTGAATTTTTATATAAAATTGCAGATAAAATTATCGAAAATCGTGAAGAGCTCGCGCGTCTTGAAACGTTGGATAATGGCAAGCCTTGCAGGGAAGCGGAGGCTGATGTTGATGATGCATCTGCTTGTTTTCGCTATTATGCAGGGCTTATAACAAAGCCTAACGGGCAGACATATGAGGTTCCTGCTCCGATGCAAGCAATGGTTATTAGAGAACCAATAGGAGTATGCGGATTAATTGTACCGTGGAATTATCCTTTACTAATGGGCGTTTGGAAAATAGCACCTGCTTTAGCGGCTGGAAATACCATCGTCTTTAAGCCTTCTGAAATAACGCCTGTAACATCGCAAAAGCTTCTGGAAATATTTGAAGAAGTAGAACTTCCTAAAGGGGTTGTCAATTTAGTATTAGGTGCTGGGGCTGTTGTTGGTAATGAGATTGTTGAAAATAAAGAGGTAGATAAAATTTCCTTCACTGGCGGAACCGTAACAGGCAAGCATATTATGCGAACTGCTGCAGACACAGTAAAAAAGATTTCATTGGAACTTGGCGGAAAATCACCAAATATTATTTTTGCCGATGCTGATTTTGAAACAGCTGTAGATTATGCACTATTTGGCATTTATGCAGGAGCAGGTCAAATTTGTGCAGCAGGATCAAGAATTTTAGTAGAAGAAAGCATTTATGAAAAGTTTATAGAAAGATTTGTCGATCGAGCTAATCAAATTGTAGTTGGTCCAGGCAACGAGTCGAAGTCTGAAATGGGTCCATTAGTAAGCGAGGAGCACTTGAATAAAGTTCTTTCATATATTGATCTAGGGAAAAAAGAAGGGGCTACTCTTGCAGCTGGTGGAAGCAGGCTAACAGAAAATGGGCTAGATAAAGGTTATTTTGTAGGTCCAACCGTGTTTGTTGATGTACAACCAGAAATGCGAATTGTTAGAGAAGAGATTTTTGGACCTGTAGTCGTTATTCAAAAATTTAAGGATGAGCAAGAAGCGATCAAACTTGCCAATGATTCTGAGTATGGATTAGCTGGCAGTGTGTTTACAAAAGATGGAGCAAAATCACTCCGAGTAGTTAAAAAGCTCAAAGCTGGGATTACTTGGGTGAATACGTACCACTATACGTTTAATGAAGCCCCATGGGGTGGTTACAAACAAAGTGGATTTGGCCGAGGATTAGGAACTTTTGGATTAGAAGAATTTCAAGAAGTAAAACAAATCAATATCAATTTAGAAGTAGAACCAATTGGCTGGTTTAATT